>JAYVCN010000254.1:0-6247 GCA_043749875.1 Candidatus Eiseniibacteriota bacterium
CTTCACCTCGTTCAGGATGAGCGTGGCCACGCCGAGGATGCGCAGCGTCTGGTTCTGGCGGCCGGTGACCGTCACCGGTTGGCCCCCGAACGTGAGGCCAACAAAGATCGACGGCAGATCATCGACGTCGTTCGGCTTGCAGCAGGTGTCCTCATCGGCGGACTCCATGTGCACCCACGTCACTTCACACGGCGAGCCCTTCATGATCCAGCCCGCCTCGAGCTTGCTGCCGCTGTGACCCTTGCAGTTGTCGCCGTGTGACTCGCTCTCCATGTAGTCCACGTGCAGCGTGTTCCCATACGAGACATTGACCTTGTAGCTCGAGCGGGCGCCTCCCGAGATCCTGTCCAGCCAGCCGCTGTCGCAATGGGTCGTCGACGGGACGCCGTAGCTCGGGAGATTGGCGTAGCAGCCATAGGCCCGCCCCTTCACGTCCGCCAACGCGGGTGTGACGGCGGAAATCGCGAGAAGAATGGCTGCGAGCCAGCGCAGCGCGGGACGGCGACGATGCATGACGACCTCCGTGTGGAGCGGCAAGGGGGGAGTCGCGCCGTCCATCTATGGTTTTCTCGTCTCGGCACCCCGCACCGGGAACGTGACCAAGCTCACGCTCGGCTCTCGGAGGCGAGCCTTCTGGCAACCTCAGTCGAAGAGGACAATGGAATTCTGCAGACTTCGAGCGGCCACAACAAGCGTAATCCCCTGAATCATCGGGAAATCGATACTGCGACCGTTCGGTTCGACGACCCGGATCTCCCCACATTCACCCGGTGCAAACCCCAGTACAGTCGGGCCCGCGATGGATCGAGCGCTTCGCCTCCCGCATCTGAACGCGTGCAGGGAAATCAGTACCCGCCGGCCTCTCCCGACCAGCAGGCAGACTCCCCACACTTGAAAGGTGCCGGTCCGGTTCTGAAAATACGGCGCCCCGGTGATCTACCCGGGGCGCCAAGGACTGCCGGTATACTGTCGCTGAACTCGTCCGCTGGTTACGGGGAGATCACACTCCCGGACGGCCCGCCCGGGCGGGCGGGGGCCGCCGCATCTGTTACACGGCCGGCCTCGAGCGCACGCTTGATGCGCGCGCGGGTCTCGAGCAGATGAGCGCGCGTGTCGTCGCCCATCGGCGCCGCGACCGCCAGCGCACGGGCACAGCGGGCGTCCACGCGGGACAGAGTCAGCCGTGCCAGCGCCCGGGCGTCGTCCGGGGCTCCGGACGGCGGGTCCGCGACCAGGTTCGCCATGCGGTCGACGAATGCCCGCTGCAGTTCGCGACGCGTGTGCGGGCCATCGAGTGGCTTGATCGCCGCAGGGTTCGCGCCACCCACCTCGCCCCAGAACGCACGCGTCAGCCTGTCGAAGTGCTCAGCCAGGCGATAGCTGTCGCTCGAGCGCGTCTCCTGCTCGCGCAGCCGTGCAAGTAGCGGCCCCGACGTGACCGCGTTCAACATCACGGTCTGGATCGCCAGCACGCGATCATTCCAGGCGTAGTCCTGCCGGCCGTTGAACGTGCCGCCCGGTCCCATGCCCCAATGGGACCAGCGATTGGGCGCCAGGCGGTCGAGCAGATGCCCGGGGGCGCTCAGCGCATCGGAAGCCCACACGCGCTGGGCGAGGAAGTCGATCGCATCTCGCTGCCGTGCCGCTGGCACGGGGTCCACCGGGTCCCGCTCGCCCGGCTGGCCGCGTTCGATCCGCGACATGAACGAGCCACCCACGTACTTGACCGCCATGCCGGCGGCGATGGCGTACTGCTGCACCATCGAGTCCATGGCCCGGCGCAGCGCTGTCAGGTCACCCGACTTGCCCACGACGCGGTCCTCGAAGCTCGGCGCGCGCCATTGCTTGGCGAGGTACGCGGTACGGTCCTTCGCGAACTGCAGCGGATCGCTGCCGAGGTCGTAGATGTTCGAGCGCGGGTCCGGCGCATCACTCGGATAGGTGTCCTCGTCGGTCGAGTACTCGTGGCCCGGGGCGAGCGATTCGTCGGCGATCTTGCGCGCGAACTTGTAGTCGGCGTCGGGGGTCGCCGCACCGCTCGGCATGTAGCCGTAGCGGATCGCCCACAGGTCGTAGGTGCCGGGAATCGTCGTGTACCAGTCGCCCTGCTTCTGGTGCGTGTAATCGAAGTTCGGGCTCGGGTACTCCATCACCGACGAGTACAGGCCGTGCGTGCGAGTGAAGCTCGAGTCTTGAAGCTGGTCGTACGGCGTGCTGGTGCTGGAGCGGAAGTTGTGACGCAGGCCGAGCGCATGGCCGACCTCGTGCATCACCGCCCACTCGACCGCGGTCTTCAGGAATGCGTCGGGCACTGGACTGCCCGGCTCGAGCGTGCCGTCCATGAGCAGCGCGATGTGCTGCAGCGCGCCGGCCGAGGCCAGCGCGTCACCCGCCATGCACAGGCGGTCGAGCCTCGTTCCCGGCGGCAGGCCGTCGAGCGCGAACTCCGGCAGCGCGCACCTGGCGATGGCCTGTGGCCCGGCAAAGCGCCGGTACGCATTGGAATAATTCTGGAAGATGCTCGCCTCGAACAGGATGTCCGAGTCGAAGATCTCGCCCGTGCGCGGATCCACGCGGGAGGGTCCGATGGCCCCGAAGCTCGGTTCGTTCGACGTGATCCAGCGAATGGTGCTGAAGCGCACGTCTTCCGGATCGAAATCGGGGTCATTGGGAGGATCTTTCGCGAGGATGGCGTGCTTGAATCCGGCGAGTTCGAATGCCTTCTGCCACTTCTCGATACCTTCCTTCACCCACGGGCGGAACTTGTCCGGCACGGTCCAGTCGACGTAGTAGACGATGGGCTTGATCGGCTCGGACACCGCGGCGCTCGGATCCTGCTTCTCGAGCCGCCAGCGGTGGATGTCGCGCAGCCAGAAGTTCTCCTTGTCGTCGCGGCCGAAGTCCTTGGTCGCGTCAAGAAAGAATCCCACACGATTGTCGGCGAAGCGCACCGGCATCGGCACCGCGGGCAGCCGCGTGAACGAGTAGTGCACGCCGATCGGGATGTAGCGGTTGTCCGGCACGGCCTCGAGGTTCAGGTGCGAACGGTCGAGCGGCGAGAACGTGAGCGTCGCCTCGAGTTCGGTGTTGTCCGGGAACGTCTTGATGCTGCCGAGCGCCGAGCGCTCCTTGTCGAAGCGCACCGGCACATTGCCGAGCGCGCCCTTCAAGCTCTCGGACAGGTCGGTGACGTCGGACACCAGCAGCGCGCCGAGGTCGATGAGCACGGACTTGGACGAGTCCTGCTCGCTCTCGATCTTGAACGCCTGCACGATGGAATTGGGAATCGACAGCTCGCGCGCCTTGTCGATGGGTGCGCCCTTGGGTGACGTGAACTGCGTGTTCACCTGCACCAGCAGGACGCGGTCGCCGTGGCGTTCCCACTGCAGCATGCGGTCGTCGATCGGCAGCCCGCCGAGCGTGAAGTTGGAGCCGATGCCGCGCGCCATGCTCACGACGTAAAGAAACGGCTGCTCAAGCTGGTCTTTGGAGATCTCCAAGTACAAAATATCGCGCTTCTTCCACAACGTGAAGAAGCCTTTCTTCTGCTCGGCGTCCTTGGTGAGCTTGGACCACTCGGCGAACGGCTTCTCCGCGGCGCCCGCGGCGGCCGACCCCGCGCCACCGGCCGGGGCAGCGGGCTTGCCCTTGGGTTTGGCGGCAGCACTCGACGTGCAGGCCATGGTGACCAGCACCAGGCTCACGAGCAGACGATTCGTGACTCGGAATCGCATGGCAGGGGGACTCCTCGGTGCGGCGGGGATCCACCCGTCGCAGGGTGCGTATATCGGTGCGCCGTACGACGCGTGCGAAGCACGGCAGGGGACAGGGCGCACACTGGCGCGGAACCTGTGATGCACACACGCTAGGCGAGCGCCGGAGTCCACCCAATGCGGCCGGGACGGGCGCGGCAATCGCCCGGACCGGCGGGCGGCCCGGGGGCACCCGCGCAGCCGGGTCCGGGCGCGTGGTCCCGTGGGTCACGGGCTCTTGGAGTTCGCCCGGCGTCAGCGGGCCGGGCCGGAATCCGCCGGCGTCACGGACGTCGCGGCGACAGCAGGGATAGTCCCGAGCGACGAACGCGCAGCCGCCGCAGCACGTCGACGAAGCCCACCCCGGCGTAGAGCACCACCAGCGGCTCGGCCGGCACGCGCAAGCGGAGCGCACCCCAGAACACCAGCGAGCCGGCGGTGAACGTGGCGATCACCCACAGTGGCAGCAGCTGGAAGTGCCGCCGGTTCCAGCGCAGTGTGCGCACGACGCCCCACAGTGCGAACGGCATCACGACCAAGGACCACAGCAGCAGCGGGTCGAGCGCCGCCAGCAGGCGGTCGGGCAGCGAACCCGGGCGATACCAGCGGCCGGTGCTCCCGGTGAGCGCGGACATTCGCCAGAAGCGCGCGAGCTTGGCCCAGCCCACGGCGGGCCAGTCGCGCCAGCGCGACAGTCCGAACGCGATCGCCTCGCGGCTCGCGATGCGGTCGACCTCCAGCTCGGAGTGATTCCGGAACCGCGTCGCCCACGGTTCCGCCTCGGCGGTGCTGATGGCGTTGCCGCGCAGCTTCGGGTCGTCCCAGACGCGGGCGTTGTTCGCGTCGAGCAGGGTGCGGCCCCCGCCCGTGGTGATGGGCACGAAATCGCGCAGCACGATCGCATTGCGGATCGTCCACGGCGCGATGGTGAGCACGACGCCGAGGACGAGCGTGGCGATCTGACGCAGACGGTCCTGCGGCAGGACCGTGAGCCCGAGCGGCGCCCATGCCCACACCGCGACCACGAACGGCAGCGGCATGGCGGTGGGCCGCGTCAGGCAGGCGAGCCCCCACAGCAGTCCGGTGCCGAACGCGCGCCCCGGGCGCGGAGTCTTCAGCCACTCGACGCTGGCGAGCAGCGCGGCCAGCACCATCACGCAGAACAGGTTCTCGGTGAGCAGATATCCCGAGAAGAAGACGAGTAATGGATGCACCACGGCGAGCCAGCCCGCCACGCGACCGGCGGTGAAGCCGAACATGGTGCGACCGAGTGCGCGCACCAGCACCGGGATGCACGCCCCGATCACGCACTGAAGTAGCAGTGCCGCGAAGTAAATGTGACCGGTGGCGCGATAGACCAGGCTCACGAGATAGGGCAGCAGCGGAGCCTTGGCGGTGGGATAGAGCGCGCTTTCTCCATTCAGTTGGAAGCCCAGTCCCCGAGCGAGGTTCCAGCCGAGCTGATCGTAGGCGATCGAATCCGACGACGGTTGCGCCGACAGCTTGTGCACGATGAGCACGTAGACCGCGCGCAGCACCAGCGCGGCCGCGAACATCGCCAGCACCTCGCCGGACGGGCTCCGGAGTTGGGGACGGGCGCCCCGGGCACGGCCCGAAGGGGGATCGGCAGCGCGTTGGATCATGGCGACAATGGTAGCAGCGCGCAGGCAGAGCGACGCAAGGCCCGGCGGCCTCCGGCTCGCGCGCGGCCCGCAACCTGCCACGCCAGCTCGCCCCGGGGCGTGCGCCCTGCAAGGACGTCCGGCTCGGGCGGATGCACCCGTTCGGCCCGGATCGGGTTCGCAACCCGCTCCCCGACAGGCGAGAACGCCTGCTCGCTCGCGGGCGCATGCCGTTGGCGTGCGGTTTGCTCCTGAGAGCGTACGAGCGAAGCGGATCGGCCAGCCGTCATCGGCACAGGAGTGCGCGGGACGGCAGGTGCGGACGTCCGGGCTCGAGGAGAAGCGAGACATGGATCACTACATCCCCAAGCGGCGAGTACCCATCTCGTATTGGAGCGCCGACACCGGGGCGGCCGAAGGCCAGATCTTCCTCGACCTCGACCCGTCAGGCAGCCGTCACCAGACGATCCTCGCCAAGCTCAATTCACCGTCGCGTTTTTTGCCTGTGGCCACGGGACCGGACGGCCGGATCGAGCTCGTCAATCGTGTCCGATTGCTGAGACTCGTGCCGGGTCTGGACGTGCTGCAGAGCGACGTGTTCACGCGCGGCTTCGCGCCGTCGCGTGAGGAGGATGCGGAAGTATGGCTGACCGACGGCAGTACGGTTACAGGACGCGTCTGGATGCCTCTGGAGCGACCGACTCAGCGTCTCTCCGACTTCATGAACCAACTGGGGCGGGAGTTCTTCGTCCTGTTGCAGGGCCGGGGGGTCCACCTGGTGAACGCAGGGGCGGTAGCGCGGATGTCGGTGGCGGAAAGCGCCGGCGCACCCCTCACAACCCACGTTTCCCGGATGCTTGAGGCAGTCTCCCT
>JAYVCN010000255.1:0-2612 GCA_043749875.1 Candidatus Eiseniibacteriota bacterium
CCAATTGTTGGAGCGCAGGTCCTGGCGGCCCGCCGCCTTCCTGAGCCGCTCGGCCGCGATGGGAGCGGAGAACATATCGACGAGCTTGATCTCGACGCCGGTGACCCGGTCCCCCAGCTCGAAGAAGCGCTGCGACGCGCCGACCGAAGTGAACCCGAAGCTCGAGTCATAGGTGTAGAGCCCGGACGTGAACAGCGCCACGACGCGGAACGCGCGCAGTTTGGGCGCATAGCCGAATGCCGAACTGTGGTCGCCCTGCAGCGTGGCGAGCAGCACGCGGTCGCCGGGCTTGGCCGCCAGCTTCGCCGCCAGCTCGCTGCCCAGCACGATGCCCGGCTCACCCGACAGCGTCACGTCCGGGATCGAGTCCAGCTTCGGTGTGAGCGCGCGGCTCACGGTTGTGACCTCGCGCTCGCTGGCCAGGTCCACGCCCTTCACCACGATGCCTTCCGAGAGCCCGTCATGGAACACCATCGCCTTGGCGTAGGTGAACGCCGAAGCGCCGAGGACGCCCGGCTCATGTCCCAGCCGCGCGGCGAGCGCCGCACCCTGCGAGATGCCGTCCGTGGTCGCGCCCAGCAGCACCACGTGAGCGTCGGTGCCGGCGATGCGCGACTGCACCTCGCGCTCGAACCCGTTCATGACCGCCAACACCACGAGCAGCGCGGTCACGCCCACCGCCACGCCGGCGATGCTGATGCCGGTGAGCATGCGGACGAACCCGGTGCGCGGCCGCGCGCGGAGGTAGCGGCCGGCGATCCACAGCGGCAATCTCACCGCTTCCCCGGACCCGGACGAACCTCCGCTGGGTGCCCCACTTCGGCCGCAGCCGATTCCTCCGGGCGGTCGTCCTCGACCGGCCGGCCCTCCTCGGGGCGCAGCTGCGGGAACAGCAGCACGTCGCGGATCGATCGCGAGTCGGTGGCGAGCATGACCAGCCGGTCGATGCCGATGCCGACGCCGCCCGTGGGCGGCATGCCGTACTGCAGCGCGCGCAGGTAGTCCTCGTCGAGCGGCTGCGCCTCGTCGTCACCCCGATCGCGTGCGGCGCCCTGCGCTTCGAACGCGCGCTGCTGGGCGTCAGGGTCGTTCTGCTCGCTGAACGCATTCGCCAGCTCGACGCCCGCGGCGAACAGCTCGAAGCGTTCGACGACCTTGGGGTTCTGGCGGGACACGCGTGCGAGCGGCGAGGTCTCGACCGGGTAGTCGATCAGGAACGTGGCGTTGTGTAGCTCCGGCTGCACCAACTGCGAACACAGCTCGTCGAGCATGCCGCCGGCCCCGGTACCTTTGCGCGGATGCAGGCTCAGCCGCTCGCAGTGCCTGGCCAGCACCGTCTCGTCCAGCGCGTGCACGCTCTCGCCCAACTTCGCGCTGACCGCGTCGAGCATGGAGACGCGCGGCCACGGCGGCGTGAAATCGAGCGTGCGGTCGCCGTGCGGGATCTTGAGCGTGCCGCACACCGACAGCAGCGCATCGCACACCAACTGCTCGGTGAGCGTCATCATGTCGTGCACGTCGGCGAACGCCTGGTAGTATTCGAGCAGCGTGAACTCGGGATTGTGCGAGCGGTCCATCCCCTCGTTGCGGAAATCGCGCGAGAACTCGTACACGCGCTCGATTCCTCCGACAATCAGGCGCTTCAAGTACAGCTCGTTCGAGACGCGCAGGTAGAGGTCGACGTCGAGCGCGTTGTGGTGCGTCACGAACGGGCGCGCGAACGCTCCGCCGTAGAGCGGCTGCAACACCGGGGTCTCGACCTCGAGGTAATCGCGGGCGTCGAGGAACGCGCGGATGCGCGACACGATGCGGGCGCGACGGCGGAACACCTCGCGCACCTCGAGGTTGACGAACAGGTCGGCGTAACGCTGGCGGAAGCGAGTCTCGGGGTCGGTCAACCCGTGCCACTTCTCGGGCAGCGGGCGGATGGACTTGGCCAGCAACTCCACCTGTTCAGCGCGCACGGTGATCTCGCCGGTCCGGGTGCGAAACAGCGAGCCGGTGACACCGACCCAGTCGCCGACCTCGAGCAGTTCGTAGCGCGCGAACTGGTCGCCCATGACGTCACTGCGAAAGTACACCTGGATGCGACCCGAGCCGTCGAGCACGTGGCCAAAACCGGCCTTCCCGTGCCCGCGACGCGCCACCAGCCGTCCGGCCACCTGCACGCGCTCGCCGGGTATCTCGCTGACCGCGTCGCCCTTCGCCAGCAGCTCGCTGGCGTGGTGCGTGACCTCGAAGCGGTACGCATAGGGCTCGCAACCGATCGCGCGCCAGGCGTCGATCTTGGCCCGTCGCTGGGCCATCAACTGTCGCAGGGACATGGCACCCCAGAGGCTGGCCACGCGCGTCCATCGCGAGTGGAGTGGGCGAATGTAGGGAGGCGTCGAAGACGCTGTCAAACTCGGAGGGCCGCGCGCCGCTCGTGATCGCCCGTGGCCGGAAGCCGGCGCAACTCAGTCCCGATGCGCTGGCGAGCGCTCGCGCTCCTCGAGCACCAGCTTGCTCGTGGTCGGGTCCACTGGCACTGGGTAGTTCCCGGTGAAGCAGGCGCGGCAGAAACGCCTGGGCTCGCGCTCCGCGGCCAACAGGCCGTCGAGCGACAGGTATCC
>JAYVCN010000256.1:0-8397 GCA_043749875.1 Candidatus Eiseniibacteriota bacterium
CTCGGCAGCCGGTAGGGCAGCAACGGCTCGACCGCCACGGCGGCCGCGGCTGTGGCGCGCCGCGGCGCTCGCACGGGACGCACGCGGCCCGCGAGCGACAGCTCGCGACGGGCGCGTTCGAGCTTCTTGCGCGTCATCACGCGCCAGAGTTTCTGCAGCAAGCTGGGTCGGGCCATCAGCGGCAGTCTCGCGGTTGACCGCACGCAGGTCAATCGCGCGCCCGCCGCCGCGACGCTCAACGCGCTTCACTTTGACGTCTCGGTCGGGCATGCTCCCCGCCCTCATGAACACCACCCTCCCGCGCCCGCAGTTGTCCGCCGTCGTGCCGGCGTACAACGAGGTCGAAAACCTGCCCACGCTGGTGGCCGAGCTGCGCGCCGCGCTCGATTCGACCGGGCGCACGTGGGAGCTGCTGCTGGTGGACGACGGCAGCCGCGACGGCACCGGCGAGGCCATGCAGGCCGCGGCCGCGAATGAACCACGCATTCGCGTGCTGCGGCTCGAGCAGAACGCGGGCCAGAGCGCGGCCCTGGCCGCAGGCCTCGTGCGTGCGCTGGGCGACGTCATCGTGACGCTGGATGCCGACCTCCAGAACGACCCGGCCGATATTCCAAGCTTGCTCGCGGCGCTCGCGAACGCCGACGTGGTGTCGGGCGTGCGCGCGCAGCGTAACGACACGTGGATCCGGCGAGTGTCGTCGCGTATCGCCAACGCCACGCGGCGCGCGGTGCTCGGCGACCGGGTCACGGACATCGGCTGCTCGCTCAAGGCCTACCGCCGCGAGGCATTGCGAGATCTGCCCATGTTCGTGGGCGTGCACCGGTTCCTGCCCGCGCTGTGCGCGTTCCGTGGCGCACGCATCGCCGAGGTGCCGGTGCGTCACCGCGCCCGCACGCTGGGCGTGAGCAAGTACGGCATGGGCAACAGGCTGTGGCGCGGCCTGCACGACCTGATCGGCGTGTCGTGGCTCAAACACCGGCTGGTGCGCTACCGCGTGCGCGGCGAGTGACAAGTCTGCGTCAGGCTATGCGTGCGACCCTTGCGCCGCGCACAGCCCCCTCATAGTGTCAGCTCGCTTCCCTCACCGACAAGGAGGTCCATCCGTGCGAGTTTCATCTCTCCGCTTGCTCGCGGTCGTGGCCGCGACCGCTGTGATGTTCGCAACAGCGCCCGGACCCGCCCGTGGGGCGGCCGCCCCCGCCTCGGGCGGACTCACCGGCATCGATGCCATGACGGCAACCGTGTTCCAGGAGGGCCAGAGCTCGTTCTCCGGCCTCGGCATTCGCGCCCGGCTGCACGACGCGCGGCTGCTCGACAACGTCGAGTTCCTGCCCACCGTGGAATACTGGCGCAACAGCAGCAAGGTGGACGCGTTCGACGTGCGCACGGTACGCCGCGACGCCACGCTGGGCGCCGACGCACGCTGGATGTTCCCCGGCGAAGCGTGGCGGGGCTACCTGGGCGCGGGGCTGGCCGTGCACTTCCTGTCGGACGAGGTCAGCGCTCCGACGCTCGGCGACAGGAAGGATTCGCTCACCAAGGGCGGGCTCGCACTGCTCGGCGGCGTGGCGTTCGGCGCCAAGTCGCGCCTCGGCAACTTCCTCGAGGTGAAGGGCCACCTGGTCGGCGGATTCAAACAGCTCAAGATCAACATGGGACTGAGTTGGAATCATTGAGGCGAGTCGCGACGGGTCGTCAGTAAGAAAACCCCAGCAGCCCCGGGTCCGGCATCATGTCCGGGCTCCACGCGTCGGCCATGATCTCGACCTCGGCCGGCTGCGGCACGGCGCTCTCGGTAGCCTGCTTCACGTCGGCCATCATCTGCGGCGCATAGGGGCAGAACGGCGTGGTCAGCATCATGCGCACGAGCGTCTTGTCGGTGAGGAAGTGCACTTCGCGGATGAGCCCCAGGTCGATCACCGACAGTCCCAGCTCGGGGTCCATGACGGTCTCCAGCACAGAGCGCACGGCCAGCTCCTGTGCCGACGGCATGCTGGAGAATGCGGGCGGGCCGGTCTGCTTGGGCGAGGGCGGCGCTTCGGCACTCGCGGCTGCCGCACCCGAGGTACCAGTGGCAGGCGGGGTACCCGTCCCGTGGACGGGTCGCGGGTCTGGCTCGGGCGGCAGCGTCTGGCCCGTGTGCGGATTCACTTCACGCTTGTCGTCGGTCATGACCACTCCACTTGTACGTCGTCCCCCACCACGCGCACCGCGTAGGTGGGCACCGGGGAGACGCCGGGAAACGTCAGCGCCTTTCCGGTCTTCACGTCGAACGTCGCGCCGTGGCGCGGACACTCGATGATGTTGCCGTCCAGGCGACCCTCTGCCACCGGTCCGCCGTCGTGCGTGCACACGTCCTCGATAGCGTACCAGCCATCGTCCAGGTGGAATACTGCAATCGGCACGTCGTCCAGCCGCACGAGGCGTGAGGCCCCCACGGCGATCTCGCTGGCACGCGCCACACTGACCCAGCGGCTTGTGGTGGGGCTGTTGCTCACTCGTCGTCCTCCTCGTGCCAGATCTTCACGCCATAGGCGGCGGCCTTCGCGGTCTTCAACGCCAGCATGGCGCACTTGCTGCGTACCGGGCCCAGATCGTCGATGCCGAGCAGGTCCAGCACGTCCTGGCGCGTGAGCGCCTTCACCTCGTCGAGCGGACGACCCTCGATGGCCTCGCACACCAGCGACGCCGACGCCTGGCTGATCGAGCAGCCCGTGCCCGTGAAGCGAACCTCGGCCACGCGACCGTCGACGAAGCGGAAATCCATGCGCAGCGTGTCGCCACACAGCGGATTCGCGTCCTCCACGCTGGCGTCGGCATTCTCGAGCGTGCCGTGACAGCGCGGGTGGCGGTAGTGGTCGAGGATATGATCGCGGAAGAGTGAGTCCATAGAGCTTTGCGTGCCTCCGGCACGCCCTGAGTGGGTTCGCCAGCCTAGCGCGCGAACACTTTCTGTACTTGCCGTAATCCCGCCACCAGCGCGTCCACGTCCTCGCGCAGCGAATAGCAGTGGAACGATGCGCGCGCGCTCGAGGGCACGCCGAGCGCTTCGTGCAGCGGCATGGCGCAGTGGTGACCCGCGCGCACGCACACGCCGTCGCGGTCGAGCACCGTCGCGACATCATGAGGATGCACGCCCTCCACCGTGAACGCCACCACGCCGCCGCGGCGGTCGGCCGGGGGACCCAGCACTTTCACACCGGGCACTTCACCGAGCCGCTGCATGGCGTACGCGGCCAGCTCGCGGTCGTGCGCAATCACGTTGTCCATTCCGAGCGCTTCGAGATACTGCACTGCCGCACCCAGGCCCACGGCCTCGGCGATGCCCATGGTGCCGGCCTCGAACTTCCACGGCAGCTCGTTCCAGGTCGAGTGCGTGAGCGTCACGCTGCGGATCATCTCGCCGCCGCCCAGGAACGGTGGCATGGCCTCGAGGATGTCGCGACGGCCGTACAGCATCCCGATGCCGGTCGGGCCAAGCATCTTGTGCGCGGTGCAGGCCATGAAGTCCACGCCGAGCGCCTTCACATCCAGCTTCATGTGCGCCGCGCTCTGCGACGCGTCGAGCACGACGGTGGCGCCGTGCGCCTTGGCGACGCGCGCGATCTCGGCGGCAGGATTCACGGTGCCGAGCACATTGGAGACGTGCACGAACGACACCAGCTTCACTTTGCCGTCCGACAACAGGTGCGGCAGCGCGTCCAGGTCCAGCTCGCCGGAGCTGCTCATCGGAATAAAGCGCAGCTCGAGTTGCTTCTCGGCGGCCAGCATCTGCCACGGCACCAGGTTCGAGTGGTGCTCCATGGGCGTGAGCAGGATGGCGTCGCCTGGCCTGAGCGCCCATGCACCCCAAGCGCGTGCGACGAGATTCAGCGCCTCGGTGGAGTTGCGCGTGAACACGATCTCGCGCGGGCTGGCATTGACGAACGCCGCGAATCGCCGGCGCGCGTCCTCGTAGAGCGCGGTGGCCTCCTCGGCGATGCCGTAGACGCCGCGATGGATGTTCGCGTTGCACGTGCGGTAGTAGCGGTCCATCGCGTCGAGCACGCTCTGCGGCTTCTGCGACGTGGCGGCACTGTCGAGGTAGACGAGCGGCTTGGCGCGCGGGGTGTCGAAGATGGGGAAGTCCGACTTCACCTTGCGGGGATCAAAGCCGCCAGTCCTGCCGGCAGCAGACGCCGCGGGCGCGCCGGTGGTACCGGACGCGCCCGTGGGATGCAGCAGGCGATGCGACATCATCCGATCTTGCGCTCGATCTCGCCGCGCAGGCGCTCGCGCACGGTCTCGAGCGGGATGCGCTCGATCACGGGCTCGAAGAACGCTTCCACGATGAGTCGCTGCGCCTCCAGCCGCGGCAGGCCGCGCGCCATGAGGTAGTACATCTGTTCCGGCTCGACGAACCCGATCGTCGCGCCGTGCGTGCAGCGCACGTCGTTGGCGAGGATCTCGAGGCCCGGGATGCTGTCGGCGCGCGCCTGGTCGGACAGCAACAGGTTGCGATTCGCCTGGTAGGCGTCGGTGCGCTGCGCGTCGACTGCCACCTGGATCAGGCCCTGGTACACACTGCGTGCGCGATCTTTAAGACAGCATTTGATCAGCAGATCGCTGGTCGTGTGCGGCTCGAGGTGCCGCTGCAGCGTGTGCAGATGGAAATGCTGGCGCGCGTCGCCGAACATGAAGCCGTTCACGAACGAGCGCGCGCCCTGCCCGTTCATGTTGAAGTAGGCATTGGCCTTGGTCATGCGGCCGCCGACCATGATCTGCGTCCACTGCAGCTCGGCGTCGCGCGCCACCTGCGCGCGCACGTTGCCGTAGTGGAACACGTTCCGGCCCCAATCCTGAATCTGCGCGTAGGTGAGCTTGGCGTTGTTGCCCACGAACACCTCGACGCCGCCCGCGTAGAGCGAGGCGCCCTCGACGGTCTCGGACAGCTGCTCCTCGATGATGGTAAGTTCGGCGCCCTCCTCCACCACCACGACCGTGCGCGGGGCAACCAGGCGTCCCGCGCCGTCGAGCCAGTGGAACAGCCGCACCGGCAGCTCGGCCTTCACACCCTTGGGCACGTGCACGAACGCGCCGCCCTGGCGGACCGACGCACCGAGCGCCGCATACCAGTCGTAGTCATCGTGCAGCAGCGCCCCGAAATACTCTTTCAGCAGTGCTTCGTGTTCGCGCGTGGCGCGGTCGAACGAGCACACGGTGACGCCCTGCTTCGTGAGCACCGGGTGCGTCTGCTCGAGCACCACGCCGGCGTCGCGCTGCACCAGCAGTGCGGCGCGGCCGGCTTCGCCCGCCAGCCGCTCGATGACGCCGGCAGGGAGGTCGTCGATGTTGCGCGAGACCGGTGGCTGCGCGAACGGGTCGAGCGTGCTCAGTGCCTGCTCGAGCGTGCCGAAGTCGGTGCGGCGCCACAGTTCGTCGTCGCGCCGCGGCAGCACCAGCGCGCCGAGCGTGCCCAGCGCAGCCCGCCGGCGTTCGAGCGCCCATGCGCCTTCGCGCGCCGTCATGGCGCGCGCCACGGCCTTCTCGGCCCACTGGGTCGCGAAACCCAGTGGGTTCCTGGTCGCGAGCGTCGTCATCCGACCGAGCCCTCCATCTGCAGCTGGATCAGCCGGTTCATCTCGACGGCGTACTCCATGGGCAGTTCCTTCACGACCGGCTCGATGAAGCCGGAGACGATCATCGCCGCCGCCTCTTCCTTGGGGATGCCGCGCGCCATCAGGTAGAACAGCTGCTCGTCGCCGATCTTCGAGACCGTGGCCTCGTGGCCGATGGTGACCTTGTCCTCTTCGATCTCCATGTACGGATACGTGTCCGAACGCGACTGCTCGTCGAGGATCAACGCGTCACAGTTCACCGTGCTGCGGCAGTTCTCCGCACCCTTCATGACCTTCACCAGGCCACGGTAGCCGGCGCGACCGCCGTCCTTGCTGATGGACTTGGAGATGATCTTGCTGGTCGTGTTCGGCGCGCAGTGCACCGCCTTGGCGCCCGCGTCCTGGTGCTGGCCCTTGCCGGCGAATGCGATGGACAGCACTTCGCCGTGCGCACCCGGCTCCATCATGTAGATCGCCGGGAACTTCATGGTGAGCTTGGAACCCAGGTTCGCGTCGACCCACTCCATGGTCGCGTTCGCGTAGGCAACCGCGCGCTTGGTGACGAGGTTGTAGACGTTGTTCGACCAGTTCTGGATGGTCGTATAGCGGCAACGGCCGCCCTTCTTGACGATGATCTCGACTACTGCGGAATGTAGAGAATCACTACTATAAGTGGGCGCGGTACAACCCTCGACGTAATGCACATAGGCATCTTCATCCACGATGATGAGCGTGCGCTCGAACTGCCCCATGTCCTTCGTATTGATACGGAAGTAGGCCTGCAGTGGTACGTCCACGTGCACGCCCTTGGGCACGTAGATGAACGAGCCACCCGACCATACGGCCGAGTTCAAGGCAGCGAACTTGTTGTCACTCGACGGAATTATCGTGCCGAAGTATTGCTTGAACAACTCCGGGTGCTCCTTCAAGCCATGGTCCGCCGACAGGAAGATCACACCCTGCTTCTCGAGCGACGCCTTGATCTTGTGGTACACGACCTCGGAGTCGTACTGGGCGCCAACGCCGGACAGGAACTTCTGCTCGGCCTCGGGGATGCCGAGCTTGTCGAACGTGCGCTTCATGTCCGCGGGCACGTCGTCCCACGACTTCGCTTCCTCGGAGGTCGGCTTGACGTAGTAGTAGATGTTCTGGAAATCGATGCCCGAGACGTCGCCGCCCCACGTGGGCAGCGGCTTCTTCCCGAAGATCTCGAGCGCCTTCAGCCGATAGTCCAGCATCCACTCCGGCTCGCCCTTCATCATCGAGATCTCGCGCACGATGCCTTCGTCGAGCCCCTTGCGGGACTTGAACACGTGCTGCTCGGTGTCGTGGAAGCCGTACTTCTCGGTGTAGGTGTCCTGCGGACCAATCTGGGGTTCGGTGCTCATCGGCTGCTCACTTCCTCGCGCACCCAGTCATAGCCGCGCGATTCGAGTTGGAGCGCAAGCTCAGGTCCGCCGCTCGTGGCGATGCGCCCGTCGATCATGACGTGCACGCGGTCCGGCTTGATGTAGTCGAGGATGCGATTGTAGTGCGTGATCACCAGCACACCCATGTCCGGCCCGGACAGCGCGTTCACGCCCTCGGACACGACCTTGAGCGCGTCGATGTCGAGGCCGGAATCGGTCTCGTCCATGATCGCGATCTCGGGCTTGAGCATGGCCATCTGGAGGATCTCGGCGCGCTTCTTCTCGCCACCCGAGAAGCCGTCGTTCAGGTAGCGCGTGGCGAATGAGTCGTCCATCTTGAGCGTGGCCATCTTGCTGCGCATGAGCTCGCGGAACTCCTTGGGCGGGATGCCGCGCTTGTGCGGGACCTTGCCATTCTCGCCGGCGGATGGCGCGATGCGTACATTGATCGCCGCGCGCAGGAACGAGCCGAACGTCAGCCCGGGAATACCCACCGGGTACTGGAACGCCATGAACAAGCCCATGCGCGCGCGCACGTCGGTCTCCATGCCGAGCACCGATTCGCCCTTGAACAGGATGTCGCCCTGGGTGACTTCGTACTTGGGATGCCCCATGAGGGTGTTCGCGAACGTGCTCTTGCCCGAGCCGTTCGGCCCCATGAGCGCGTGTACCTCGCCCTTGCGCAACTCGAGCGAGAGCCCCTTCAGGATCTGCTTGCCCTCCACGCTCACGTGCAGGTCCTTCACGATCAGGTCTGCGGCTGTCATCGGTCGCTCATTCCATCCGGCTCGTGGCCGGCGTTGACGCGGCACTCGGGGTGGCCCCAGTCGGGACCGCCCGGCGCGCGAATCGTTACGGGGTCAGGACGAGAAGCTCTCGCCGCAGGCGCAGGCGTGCTTCACGTTCGGGTTGTTGAATTTGAATCCGGCGCCCATCAGGCCCTCGACGTAGTCGATCTCTGTGCCGCCCAGCAGCACGATGCTCTTGAGGTCGACCACGAGTTTCACGCCGTTCGACTCGATGACCTCGTCGCCCGCCGCTTCGGCTTCACAGAATTCCATGAAGTACGAGTTGCCCGAACAGCCACCGCCGCGCACACCGATGCGCAGGCCGATCTGGGGCGTGCCTCGCCCCGTGAGCAACTCCTTCACCTTGTCCGCTGCGACGGGGGTGAGTGCGATCATCGTCAGGGCTCCTTTCAAGTGCTCAGTATCAGGCGCCCGTCATCCGGGCGCGCTTCGTGTCTACCGTTCGGAATGCTCTTCCACGTTCACCAGCACCGGGCGTTGCACCCGGCGGGCGCCGTCCTTCGCGCCCTTGAAACCCGCGAGCAGTGCCGGCTCGCGCTCCACTCCATGGTCCTGCGTGCAGTCCACGCAGCGCTCCACGGT
>JAYVCN010000257.1:0-5797 GCA_043749875.1 Candidatus Eiseniibacteriota bacterium
CGCGCGACCGCGCCCGCCGCCGCCCCCGCCGCCGCACGGCCGAATCGCATTCCCATGCTCGTGCTCGGGGCCCTTGCGCTGGTGGCGCTGGTCTTCGGCTTCAACCGCTGGCGCTGGGGCCTCACGCACGTGAGCACCGATGACGCGCAGGTCGAGGGGCACATCGTTCCGACGCTGTCGCGCGTCAACGGCTACGTGGCGGAAGTCGGCGTGCGCGAGAACGACCATGTCAGCGCGGGCCAGTTGCTGGTGCGACTCGACGATCGCGAGTTCACGGCGCGGCTCGCGCAGGCCGAAGCCGACGTGCAGTCGGCACTCGCGACGCAGGGCGTGCGCGGGCACGTGGGTCAGGCCGAGGCGCAAATCGCCGCGGCCCGCGCCGCGGTGGCGCAGGCAGAGGCCAATGCCACGCGCGCCCGCGAGGATGCCGAGCGCGCGCAGAAGCTCGCGGATCGCGGCATCGTGAGCAGTGCGACGCTGGACGCCGCGGTCACCGGAGCTGCCGGCGCCGAGGCCGCGCTCGAGGCCACGCGCAAGCAGGTGCAGGCGGCGGAAGCCGGCTTGAGCGGCGCCTCGGCGCACGTCAACTCGGTCGAGGCCGCACGCGACCGCGCCGCGCTCGATCTGTCGTACACGCGCATCCTCGCACCCCGCACCGGCATCGTCAGCCGCAAGACGGTCGAGGTGGGGCAGTACGTGCAGGCCGGGCAGGCGCTCATGAGCGTCGTGCCGCTCGACGACATCTGGGTGGTCGCCAACTTGAAAGAGACGGAGATCCGCGACGTGGACCCGGGCGACCAGGCCGTGATCCAGGTGGACGCCTACCCGGGCCGCAAGTTCACCGGGCACGTCGAGAGCCTCTCCCCGGCCACCGGCGCGCGCTTCTCGCTGCTGCCGCCGGACAACGCCACCGGCAACTTCACCAAGGTCGTGCAGCGCATCCCGGTGCGCATCCGGGTCGACGGTCCGGTGGACACGGCGCATCCGCTGCGGCCGGGCATGAGCGTCAGCGCGACGGTGGTCACGAAGTAATCCATGTCGTCCGCGACCGCCGTGATGGATCCCGCACGCACGCTGGATCCGTCGTACCCGTTCCGCTGGATCATCGCCATCACCGTGACGCTGGCGTCGATCCTCGAGATCCTCGACACCAGCATCGTCAACGTGGCGATCCCGCACATGATGGGCTCGCTCGGCGCGACGCTCGACCAGATCACGTGGGTGTCCACCGGATACATCGTCGCCAATGTCATCGTGCTGCCCGTCACCGGCTGGATGTCGGCCTACTTCGGACGGCGCCGCTACTTCGCGGGTTCGATCGCGCTGTTCACGATCGCCAGCATCCTGTGCGGCAACTCGCACACGCTCACCGAGCTGGTGGTGTTCAGGATCATCCAGGGCCTGGGCGGCGGCGCGCTGTTGTCCACGGCGCAGGCCACGCTGTACGAGGTGTTCCCGCCCGAGGAGTACGGCGGCGCCATGGCGATCTTCGGGCTCGGCGTCATGGTCGGGCCCACGCTCGGACCCACGCTCGGCGGCTGGATCACCGACACCTGGTCGTGGCCGTGGATCTTCTACATCAACGTGCCGTTTGGAGCCCTCGCGTTCGTGCTGTCGCTGGCCTACGTGCGGAACTCGCAGTTCGCGCGCCGCGTGTCGTCGGTGGACTGGACCGGGCTCGCCCTGCTCGCGATCGGAATCGGCGCGCTGCAGACCATGCTCGAACGCGGCGAGCGCATGGATTGGTTCGGCTCGACCGAGATCGTCACCTACGCCGTCGCGAGTGTGCTGTCGCTGGCGACGTTCGTGTGGCACGAGCTGCGCACCCCGCACCCGGTCATCGATCTGCGCATTCTCGCCAACCGCCAGTTCGGCACCGGATGCATCGTGGGCGGGATCCTCGGGCTGTGCCTGTACGCCACCGTGTTCGTACTTCCCGTCTACCTGCAGCGCTCGCTCGGGTTCACCGCCAACCAGACCGGCATGGTGATCCTGCCCGGCGCGCTCGCGAGCGCGTTCACGATGGCGTTCATGGCCCGACTGCTCGGCCGGGTGGACGGACGACGCATCGCTGCGCTTGGAGCCTTGATGTTCGCGTTCGCGATGTGGCAGTGGTCGCAGTTCACGTTGCAGAGCGGCATCGGCGACTTCTTCTGGCCGCTCATCGTGCGCGGCGTGTCGCTGGGGCTGGTGTTCATCCCGCTCAACAACCTCGCCGTGGCCGAGCTGCCCATGTCGCAGATCGGCGCGGCCACCGGGCTCTACAACCTCACTCGCCAGCTGGGCGGCAGCATCGGCATCGCGCTCTCGGCCAACGCCATCGCACGGTTCACCGCGGAGGGCCGTGCGGCGCTGGCGGCGCACCTGCCCGCGAACGACCCGGGCGTGCTGGCACGGCTCGACGGCATCGCACGGGGCTTGATGGCGCGCGGCGCGCCGGCCGTAGTTGCGCGCGCGGGCGCACTCGGCGCGCTGTCCGGCGAGGTGTCACGCCAGGCATCGATGCTGGCGTTCGAGAAGGTGTTCCTGCTGTTCGGGGTGTCGTTCCTGCTCGCGGTGCCGCTCATCCTGTCGCTGCGCTGGCGCCGGGGTGTTCGCGGCACTGCCGACGCGCACTGATGCCACTCGCTGGCCGGCATGCGGCACTGGAGTTGGCCGCACGCGCCGCGATACGATCATCGTTCCACCCCGACGCCGGAGCCGTCCGTGTCCCGTGATCCCTTGAACATTGCGCTCGCCGTCATGGCCGTGCTGTTGCTGGCGGTCGGCGGCCCGTACCTGGTGCAGCGCCTACGCCGGCCCGCGGTGCTGCACGCGACCAGCACCTTGCCCGTGGTCCAGCCCGGGCAGAAACGGGTCACGCTTGAGGTCTCCGGTATGTACTGTGCGAACTGCGCCGCGCGTGTGACGCGCGAGCTCGAAGCCACGCCCGGCGTGGTCGCTGCCGATGTCGACGTCGATGCGCACCGGGCCAGCGTGGTGTGCGATCGCCAGTTGGCCGATACCACGCTGGTCCGTGCTGTAGGACGCGCTGGAAGCGAATTCGCCGCCACGGTCGCCGGCCACTGAGCGGCGACTGCGCAAGCGGTATCAGTACGGCCCCCACGTCGGGCTACACGCCCCGGAGCGGCGGGAAGCGACGCCCGCTCACACCTTCGTAGTATCCTCGCGAGAATGACCATGCCTCGTCTGTTCCACCATCATGGCTCGGGCGGCAGTACCCGCGAGCGCGTCGAACCCTTGCTCCCCGACCACCTGCCGGTGGTGGGGACCGACCCGGGCTGCCTCGAGATCCTCGCCGACCGGCTGCGCGAGCGCCCCGGCATCGTCGCGATCGAGGCGGACTTCAAGGACAACACGCTCACCGTCCGCTATCTGCCCTCGCAGGTCACGCCCGACGAGCTGAACGCGCTCGCCGACGAGGTGGGCGCGCTGTTCTCGCAGCGTGTCACCGCGTGCGAGCGGCGCGAGACGCTGGACGCGTGCGAGGCGTGCGCGCTGCGGCTCGGACATCTCGATCCCGGGGCCGCGGCCGAGTTCCGCGCCAGCGCCACGCGCGGTCGCGTGTCGTTGGCGCGTTTCCAGGAACCCGACGACAGCGTCGAGGTGGTGCGCCCGCTCACGAACAAGCCGTGGGGCGCGCGCTTGACACACGCCGAGCAGGAGCAGCGCTCGGAAGGACGTTCGATGGCGGTGCTCACCGGCACGTGTCTGGTGCTGCTCGTGGCCGGCGGCATCGCCGAGCGGCTGCACGCCCCCCCGCTGCTCGCGACCGGCCTACTGCTCGCGTCCGCGACGACCGGGGGCTGGTACACCGCGCGCAGCACGTTCGCCGCGCTCCGCCGTTTCGAGTTCGACGTCAACCTGCTCATGCTGCTCGCCGCCGCCGGCGCGGCGTCCATCGGCTACGTGGCCGAGGCCGCGGTGCTGATGTTCCTGTTCTCGCTCAGCAACACGCTCGAGGTCTACACCATGGGCCGCACCCGCCACGCCCTGCGTGCGCTGCTCGAGCTGCGGCCCGCGCGCGCGCTGGTGCGGCGCGACGGGCGCGAGCTCGAGGTCGAGGCCGACGCCGTGCGCGTGGGCGAGACGGTCATCGTCAAGCCGGGCGAGGCGATCCCGGTGGACGGCACGGTCACACAGGGCGAGTCGCTGGTGGACCAGTCGAGCCTGACCGGTGAATCCGTGCCCGTGAGCAAACTGATCGGCGACAAATTATTCGCCGGCACGCTCAACCAGCAGGGCGCGCTCGAACTCATCGCGACGCGCGTGGCCGCCAACAGCGCGCTCGCGCGCATCGTCGCACTGGTGCAGGAAGCGCAGGAGAAGAAGTCGCGGGCCGAGGAGCTGGCCGAGGTGGCGGGGCGCTATTACACCGTCGTGGTCATGGTCGCCGCCGGGCTCATGCTGGTGCTGCCACCGCTCGTGCTCGGGCACGACTGGAAGACGTCGCTCTACCGCGCCATGACGCTGCTCGTGGTGGCATCGCCGTGTGCACTGGTGATCGCCACGCCGGCGACCGTGCTGTCGGCCATCGCGAATGCTGCGCGCAACGGCATCCTGTTCAAGGGCGGCAAGTTCATCGAGGCGCTCGGCCGTGTGCGCATCGTGGCGTTCGACAAGACCGGCACGCTCACGCATGGCCGCTTCGAGGTCACCGACGTGGTCGCGGTGGCCGGCGGGGGCGAGAACGACCTGCTCGGCTGGGCCGCGTCCGCGGAGAAGCGTTCGCCGCACCCACTGGCGCGCGCCGTCGTGCGCGCGGCCGAGGCGCGCGGGCTCACCGTGATCGCCGCGGAATCCCTCACCAACCACCTCGGCAAGGGCCTGGTCGCGGTCTCGGGCGGCTCGAGCATCGAGGTCGGCACGCCGCAGCTGTTCGCAGCGCTCGGTGCGCCGCCGCCGGAGGCCGTGCTGGAATTAACGCGCCGTTTCGCCGCCGACGGCAAGACGGCGATGATCGTGCGCCGCGGTGCGGCCTGGGGCGTGATCGCCGCCGCCGATCGCGTGCGGCCCACCGCCGCGGCCACGGTGCACGCATTGCGCGCCGCGGGCATCCAGTGCACCGCGCTGCTATAGGGCGACAGCGACGCCACCGTGCGCGCGATCGGGGCGCAGACCGGCGTGCAGGAGCTGCACGGGAAGCTCCTGCCCGAGGACAAGGTGCGGGTGATCGGTGAGCTCGAGGCGAAATACGGCCCCGCGGCCATGATCGGCGATGGCGTCAACGACGCGCCGGCGCTGGCGCGCGCCTCGGTCGGCATCGCCATGGGCGGCATCGGCAGCGACGCGGCCATGGAGAGCGCCGACGTGGTGCTCATGGGCGACGACCTCGCCGCACTGCCCTACGCCGTCCGCCTCGCCCAGCGCGCGCGCCGCGTGGTGCTGCAGAATCTGGTCATCGCCACCGGTGTCATGGCGGTGCTGGTGACGTGGGTGTTCGTCGGCACGTTCACGCCGCTCGGAGCGTTGAAGCTGCCGGTGGCGGTGTCCGGCCACGAGGGCAGCACGGTGGTCGTCATCCTGAACGGCCTGCGGCTGTTGCGCGGGCGGCGGTAGAGCGATGACCATGAGCTTTTCGCGGAACGGTAGCGCCCGGAACTCCTGGTGCTGACGTCGACGGTGGCCCTCCCAACTTGCGCTCGCTGCGTGCTGTCGCCGCCGTTTCCACGCTGCCCACGTGGTGGGCGGTGTGCCACGCCGTGCCATGCATGTCGGGCAGCCTGCGTGCGTGAGCAAGCCACTGCGGCGAGCGTTCGCCATCGCGCGGAGTGAGGCGGCGGGGTCCGCGGTATCC
>JAYVCN010000258.1:0-3019 GCA_043749875.1 Candidatus Eiseniibacteriota bacterium
TCGGGACCATCTCTCGTCGTGGGAAGGTCTGGACGATTCAACGCCTTGCAGCCAGGAGCACGGCTGCGGCGGACTTCGCGTTCTGGTACGAGGGGCTGACCCCCGAGCAACGCGTCGAAGCAGTGGGGCTTTGCCTCCAGAGCTCCCTCAAGGCACGGGGGGTACGTGGCGTCCCGAGACTACGAAGAGTTCATCGTCGCATTGAATGCCCATGGGGTCCGCTATCTGATCGTGGGCGCCCACGCGGTCGCGCTGCACGCTAGGCCGCGCGCGACGCTCGATCTGGACGTGCTGGTTGAGCGGACGCCCGCGAACTCTCGCAGGCTGATCAAGGCACTCACCGACTTCTTCGATGGCGTGGCGCTGGGGTACACGGCCGAGGAAGTCGCCGATCCACGTTGGGTCCTGCAGATTGGCGTCGCACCGATGAGGATCGACTTGCTCCCGTCCATTCCGGGCGTCGCGAAGTTCACTGCGGCCTGGAAGAAACGAGTCCAGGCCAAGTTCGGTTCCATTCCCGCCGCCTTCATCGGCAGAGACGATCTGATTGCGGCTAAGCGTGCGGCCGGAAGGCTCCAGGACCGCGCCGATCTGCGGAGCTTGCTCCAAGCACCACAGTCGCGGCCTGCACGAACCCGGGCTCAGCGTCGGCCACCCGGTAGCTGAAGCAGCCTGTGGGCAGAGCCGCCATCGCGCCCGCGTACCGCACAGCCTGTGCGGTCGCATTTGCGCATCCCGCCCGCCCTCGGGCATACTTCCCGCCCTTACTTTCACTCAGGCGGAGCGCTCGGCATCATCCGCGTCCCTGGGGCCGCAGGGCGGCCTCGCGGCCCGGACGCCGGGGAACGCCGCCGTGGCGAGGATGCACCCATGAAATCCGGAATCCATCCACTGTACGAGACCCGCTCCTTCCACTGCTACGGCTGTGGCGAGGAATGGAGCACGCGCACCACGCTCAAGCCGACCTCGTCCGACGGCAAGGTGCACTTGGACATCTGCTCGAAGTGCCATCCGTTCTTCACCGGCAAGCAGAAGCTGCTCGACAAGGCCGGCCGCGTCGACCGCTTCCGCAAGCGGTACGCCAAGGTCACGCCCGCCGGGGAAGCGGCCGACAAGGCCGAGCCGGCCGAGAAGTAGCGCGGTTTCACCGGCTCCCGTCGTGGGCAGAACATGCCCACCTCGGGAGCCGTGTGTTTTTCCCCCGGAGGTCCCATGCCGTTCCTGCCACTCGGCGGTCAGGCCGTGATCGAGGGCGTCATGATGCGTTCGCCGACGCGCGTGGCGGTGGCGGTGCGCCGTCCGGACGGCTCGCTCGCGTACTTCGAGCGCTCATTCGAGTCGATCACGCGCCGCGTCAAGCTGCTGGGGCTGCCCGTCGTGCGCGGCGCGGTGTCGCTGTTCGAGACGCTGTCGCTCGGCATCGCGGCGCTCAACTTCAGCGCCGATGAGGCCTCGCGCGATGAGCAGCCCGGGGCGGCGGCTGCCAAGCCGAGTCCGTGGATGGCGGTGACGCAGGGGATCACGGTGGTGGTCTCGCTCGGGCTCGGCGTGTTGTTGTTCGTGGTGCTGCCGGCGCGGCTCACCTCCTGGCTCGGCTTCCACGACCGCCTGCGCTTCGGCCTCGTGGACGGCGCGTTTCGCCTGACGGCGTTCGTGCTCTACCTGTGGCTCATCAGCCAGTGGAAGGAGATGGCGCGTGTGCTCGGGTTTCACGGCGCGGAGCACAAGGCGATCCATGCGCTCGAGGCCGGTGTGCCGCTGACGCCGGAGAACGTGCAGAAGTTCCCGCGCTTGCACCCGCGTTGCGGCACCACGTTCCTGTTCCTGGTGGTCATGATCAGCATCGTGGTGTTCACGTTCATCGGCCGGCCCACGAACCTGGCCCAGCACCTGCTGCGCGTGGCGTGCATGCCGCTGATCGCCGGGGTGGCGTTCGAGTTCATCCGCCTCTCGGGCAAGTACTCCGACCAACCGCTCGTGCGCGCATTGAGCTGGCCCGGCATGCAGTTTCAGCGCCTCACCACGCGCGAGCCCGACCTCGAGATGTGCGCGGTGGCGATCGCCTCGCTGGAAAAAGTCCTCGGCGACCCGGCGCTCGAGGCTGCGCGCCAGCCCGGCGGAGCCAAGGAATTGAGCTTCGTCCAATGATGGAGCAGAACCTCCAGCTGGCGTTGAAGCGCGTCGAGGAGCGGTTCACCGAGCTCGACCGGCTGCTCGCCCAGCCGGACGTCGCGCGCGACCCGAAGAAGCTGCGCGACCTGTCGCGTGAGCGAGCGCGACTCGCGCGCACGGTCGAGGCCGCGGGCGAGTACCACCGCCTGCAGCAGACCATCGCGGACGATCAGTCCGCCATCGCCTCGGGGGACGCCGAGCTGTCGGAACTGGCTCAGGCCGAGCTGCCGGAGCTCGAGGCGCGCGCCACGGTGCTGGCAGCCGAGCTGAAGAAGCTGCTGCTGCCGCGCGACCCCGACGACGACAAGAACGTCATCGTCGAGATCCGTGGCGGCGTGGGCGGCGAGGAGGCCGCACTGTTCGCCGCCGACCTCTACCACATGTACAGCAAGTACGCGGAGGCCAAGCGCTGGAAGCAGGAGGTGCTGTCGCTCACCGAGGCGGGCGCCGGCGGCTACAAGGAGATCATCTTCACGCTCGAGGGCGACGGTGTGTACCGCGACATGAAGTTCGAGTCGGGCGTGCACCGCGTGCAGCGCGTGCCGGCCACGGAGGCCTCGGGCCGCATCCACACCTCGGCGGCCACGGTGGCGGTGCTGCCCGAGGTCGAGGAAGTCGACGTCGAGGTGGCCGAGAAAGACCTGCGCGTGGATGTGTACCGCGCCGGCGGCCCGGGCGGACAGGGTGTCAATACCACCGACTCGGCCGTCCGCATCACGCACTTGCCGAGCGGGCTCGTGGTGACCTGCCAGGACGAGCGCTCGCAGATCAAGAACCGCGCCAAGGCCATGAAGGTGCTGCGCGCACGGCTCTACGACCTGAAACTGCAAGAGCAGCAGCAGAAGCA
>JAYVCN010000259.1:0-4450 GCA_043749875.1 Candidatus Eiseniibacteriota bacterium
CATGCATACCGCGCCAGCTGCGGCAACGAGCCCTCGGGCGAGACCGCGGCGATGCGGTCGAAGTCCGCGCGCAGCTCGTCCGGCGTGAGGTAGCTGCGCGGCGCGTGCCATGCGGCGGCGGTCAACGCTGACGCGGCCCTGTCGCCGTCGGGGTCGGCGCAGCGGGTGCCGTCGCACGCACCGCCACCTCGTACCTGCGTGCCGCCTCGTCCGGCGACGCAGCGCTCACGTGCAGGTCGCGCAACCGCCCGTCGCGAAGCGCGTAGATCCAGCCGTGCACGCTCACGTCCTGCCCGCGGGTCCAGGCATCGCGCATGACGGTGGTCTGGGCCACGTGCAGCACCTGCTCGATGACGTTCAGCTCGCACAGCCGGTCCCGGCGCGCTTCGCCGTCAGGCAGCAGCGCCAGCGCACCGGCGTGCGTGTCGCGCACGTCCTCCACGTGGCGCAGCCAGTTGTCGCACAATCCCAGCCGCTGGCCCGCGAGCGCGGCCTGCACGCCACCGCAGCCATAGTGCCCACACACGATGATGTGCCGCACGCCCAGCACGTCCACCGCGAACTGCATCACCGACAGGCAATTGAGGTCCGTGTGCACGACCACGTTCGCCAAGTTGCGATGCACGAATACCTCGCCGGGCTGCTGGCCGGTGATCTGGTTCGCGGGCACGCGGCTGTCGGAGCACCCGATCCACAGGATGCGCGGCGTCTGGATCGAAGCGAGCCGTTCGAAGAAGCCGGGATCCTGCACCCGCACCTGCTCGGCCCAGCGGCGATTGTTCTCGAACAGTTCACGCAAATCCGCCATGACGACCCTCCCGAATGCACATCGGCCCGCCGGGCGTTGCCGCCGCACGCCTCCGTGAGGAGGCGCGGGACGGCTCTGCCGCGAGCGGGCCGTGCGGCGATCAGGCCTTTGCGGCGACGAGCGTCTGCTTCTTCGCGGCCTTCTTCTTGGCGCGCGTGGCCTTCGCCCGCGTCTTCCGCTCGGTCACCTTGTTCGGGCGCGCGCGCTTCACGGCCTTCTTCTTGGCGCTTCCCGTGGCAGCGGCCTTCTCCTTGGTGGACTTGCTCGGCTTCGCGGCGATGATGCCGACGCGGCGGAACAGCGACGCCGCCTGCGTGGACGGCTGCGCACCCTGCTCGATCCAGCCCTTGACCTTGTCCTCGTTCATCTTCACGGCCCACGGCTTCGCCATCGGGTCGTAGTAGCCGAGGATCTCGATGTTGCGACCGTCGCGCTGCCGGCGTGAGTCCGCCACGACGATCTTGTAGAAGGGCCGCTTCTTCGCGCCGGCCCGCATCATGCGAATGACGACCGCCATGCTGAGGATTCTCCTTGTGGGTTCGTGGGCCGCCGTGCGGCCCGTGGGTTGCAGACTACACTAACGCATCCGGCCGCGCAGGCCGGCCAGCCCGCGCGGGCCCTTCTTGAGTGCCTTCATCATCAGCTTGGCCTGCTCGAAATCCTTGAGCAGGCGGTTCACCTCGGGCACCGAGGTGCCGCTGCCCGCGGCGATGCGCTTCCGGCGGCTGCCGTCGAGGAGGCGCGGGATCCGGCGCTCCTTGGGCGTCATGCTCAGGAGTATCGCCTCGTAGTGCTTCATCTTGTCCTGCTGCGGCTCCATCTTCGCCATGGCGTTCTTCGGCATCCCGGGCAGCATCTTCATGATGTCCTCGAGCGGGCCCATCTTCCGCACGCTGCGCATCTGCTCGAGGAAGTCCTCGAGCGTGAACTCCGACTTCCGCATGCGCGCCGCCAGCTTCTCGGCGTCCGACTGCGTCACCGCCAGTTGCGCCTTCTCGACCAGCCCGACGACGTCGCCCATGCCGAGGATGCGGCTGGCCAGCCGGTCGGCGCTGAACACCTCCAGCCCCTCGAGCTTCTCGCCGACGCCGAGGAAGAGAATGGGCTTGCCCGTCACCTGCCGCAGCGACAGCGCCGCACCGCCGCGCGCGTCGCCGTCCATCTTGGACAACACGACGCCGTCCACGCCGATACGCTCGGCGAACGTCTGCCCGACGTGCACGGACTCCTGTCCCATCATGCCGTCCACGACAAGAAAGACCTGATGTGCGCGCACCGTGCGCTTCAAGTCCTCCAGCTCGTTCATGAGCTGGTCGTCGATGTGCAGGCGGCCCGCGGTGTCGAGGATCAGGAAGTCGAACCCGCGCACGCGCGCCTGCTCCAGTGCCCCCGCCGCGATGTCATGCGGCGTTGTGCCGTCCGGCGCGCGCCAGAAGCCCGCACCCGCGGTGGCAGCGACCTTCTCCAACTGGTCGATGGCGGCCGGCCGGTAGATGTCGGCGCTCACGAGCAGCGTGCGCTTGTCGCGCGCTTTCAGCCACAGCGCCAGCTTGCCCGCGAACGTGGTCTTGCCCGAACCCTGCAGCCCCGCCAGCAGCACCACCGTGGGCAGGTGCGGCGAGCCGGCGAGCGTGACGCGCGAGTCGCCGAGCATGCGCACCAGCTCGTCGCGCACCACGCCGACGACCTGCTGCCCGGGTGTGAGGCTCTTCAGCACGTCCTCGCCGACCGCGCGCGCTTCGACCCGCGCCACGAACTCCTTGGCCACGGCCACGGGCACGTCGGCCTCGAGCAGCGCGCGGCGCACGTCACGCATGCTGTCGCGGATGTTGTCCGGGCTCAGGCGGCCCTGTCCGCTCATGGTGCGGAAGATGGCCTGGAGCCGGTCGGCGAGTGATTCGAACACGGGTGACCCTCGGAGGGTGGGAAGAAACGGGGAAAGTAGCATATCGGCGCGGGGACGGGACAGGCGGTCGTGGGACACGGCGGGAGCGTGCGGCGAGCCCCTGGAGCGGCTCGAACGCCTCTGCCGAAGCCGCGGTCAATTCTCAGCGGGCGCGAACGAGCCGACTGTTTCGCTCTACGGACACGTGGCTCCGCAGGACTGGGTCTGGTCGCCGCGGCCGAACGCGGTCAGCCACACGGACAGGTCGTTGATGCCGACCGAGCCGCTGCAATCGTAGTCCGAACGCCCGAACGCGGGATTCCCGAACGTGCCGAAATCTGTGATCCACACGGACAGGTCGTTGATGCCGACACCACGTGAACCGTCGAGGTCGAAGGCGCCGATCGTCGGGCTGCCGATGAGCGTGCCGTTCTCGTAGATCTTCGCGCCACCCAGCAGGGTGACCGCGGCACCGCCGTTGCTGCCGCCGAGCAGCGTGAAGTTCGCCATACCGTTCTGGTCCGAGAACTTGCCGACCCGCTTGTTCGCGCAGTCGATGTCGACCGCTGGGTCGAGCTGGTCGGCGCAGATGTGTAGATCCGGGCACCCCGAGAGATCGACCACGACATGGGCGCCCACGACCGGGTTGTTCGCGAGATCTCGCACCGTGACAGTGAACTTGCCCGCGGCCGTGGCAGGAACCCCGCCCGAACTTCCGACGAGATAGGTGCATGCAGGGACGGTCGAGTTCCCCGGCGACGGCTGCGTTGCTGTGGCGGATGCCGGCGCGACGCACGCAAGGCCAAGCAACATCGCAAGCGCTCGTGGATAGGGGATCATGGGTCACCTCGTTCAGTTCGGCGTGACGCCCGCCGCGCGGGCTTGAATCCCTACGGGCAGGTCGCGCCGCAGGACTGGAGCTGGTCACCGCGACCGTAAGCCGTGAGCCACACGGAGAAGTCGTTGATGCCGACCGAGCCGCTGCAGTCGAAGTCCGAGCGGCCGAACGCCGGGTTGCCGAACGTGCCGAAATCCGTCAGCCACACCGACAGGTCGTTGATGCCGACGCCGTTCACACCGTCGAGGTCGAATGCGCTCACGGTGGGAGAACCGATGAGCGTGCCGTTCAGGTAGATCTTCCCGGCACCCTGCAACGAGATGGCGTTGCCCGTCCCATTGCTGCCGCCGAGCAGCGTGAAGTTGACGGTGCCATCCGCCGCGGTCAGCGACGTGGCGGTCTTCGCGCCGCAGTTCACCACCACGGCCGGATCCAGCTGATCGGCGCACAGGTGGAGGTCCGGGCAGCCCGACAGGTCTACCGTCACCCTGGCGCCCGAGCAGGGATTGCTCGCGGCGTCACGGGCGACGACCTGGAACCTGCCGAACGCGTGCGCTGGGAGTCCGCCCGCAGCGCCCACAAGGCTGAAGCAAAAGGGTACCGTGTTGTTTCCAATTCCTGGAACTTGTGGGCAGCTCTGGGCAAAGCCCAGACTTGGCATCGCCAGCAGCAGGGCGAGAACACTTATCAGGCTGCGCATGGACTATCTCTTTTACGGGCAGGTCGCGCCGCAGGACTGAATCTGATCGCCGCGACCGTAAGCTGTGAGCCACACGGAGAAGTCGTTGATACCGACCGTGCCGCTGCAGTCGAAGTCCGAACGGCCGAATGCCGGATTGCCGAACGTACCGAAGTCCGTCAGCCACACCGACAGGTCGTTGATGCCGACGCCGTTCACACCGTCGAGGTCGAAGGCACT
>JAYVCN010000260.1:0-2769 GCA_043749875.1 Candidatus Eiseniibacteriota bacterium
GACGATCATGGCCGACGCGTAGCGGCCGGGGTTTACCTGGCGCGCATCAAGGCCGGCTCGGTCGAACGCACGTTGAACGTGGTGCTCGTGGATTGAGGGCTGGCGCACGGCCTTCCTGACCGGCGCGGTACCTCCCGTGCCGGTCGGTTCACCGCTGGCGGCCCCGGCCGCCCCGCTCTAATGTGCCCGGCGGACTTCCACCCACCGTTCACGAAAGGGATGCGCATGACCCGTGCTCGCCACCACCTACGCTTGCCGCTCGGAATCTGGGCGCTGGCCGCGCTGCTGTTCACGCAGCACCCGGCGCACGCCGGCCCGACGTTGCCCCCGGAGAAGGACCCGCTGGTGCTCAACATGGACACGTCGGTCTCGCCCGGCTCCGACTTCTTCAAGTACGCCTGCGGCAAGTGGCTGCGCGAGAATCCCATCCCGAACTCCGAACGCGGCTGGGGCATCGCCAACCTGGTGAACGAGGAGACCTACCGCCAGCGCCTCACCATCTGCCGCGATGCGGCCAAGTCGGGCGCAGCCAAGGGCACGAGTGCGCAGAAGGTGGGTGACTTCTGGGCCACCGGTATGGACTCGGTGACCGTCGACAAGCAGGGCGCGCTGCCACTCAAACCGTACCTGTCGCAGATCGCGAACGTGCACACGCGCACCGAGCTGCTCACGACGCTGGCCAAGTTCCACTCGTACGGATTCCACCCGCTGTATTCGATGTTCGTCGGGCAGGACGAGAAGCACTCGGACCGCTACATCGTCCATCTGTACCAGGGCGGCCTCCACATGCCGGACCGCGGCTACTACTTCGGCAGGGACTCCACCACCCAGTACGTGCGCGGCGAGTACGGCAAGCACGTGGTCGCCATGTTCAAGCTGCTGGGCGAGGACTCGGCCACTTCCATCGCGTCAGGCGCCGCCGTGCTCAAGCTCGAGACCGCGCTGGCGGCGCGCTCGCGCACGCTGGAGCAGCGCCGCGACCCGTGGGCGAACTACAACAAGTTCTCGCTCGCACAGTTGAACAAGCTCACGCCCACCATCGACTGGGCGAATCAGTTCACCGCCATGGGCGTGCCCATCCAGGACACGGTGGTCATCGGGCAGCCCGAGTTCTTCAAGCAGGTGGACTCGTGCCTCGCCGTGGCGCGCCTGTCGGAGTGGCAGACCTATCTGCGCTTCGTGGTCATGACGAGCCTGGCGCCGAACCTGGCGAAGCCGTTCGACCAGGAGAATTTTCATTTTTATGGAAGCGTCATGTCCGGCACCAAGACGCAGCGCCCGCGCTGGAAGCGCATGCTGGACGCCACCGAGGGCGCGATCGGCGAACTGGTCGGGCAGGAGTGGGTGAAGTCGTATTGCTCGCCCGCCACCAAGGCGCGCTACACCAAGCTCACCGACGACATCATCAACGTCTACCGCGACCGCATCAAGAACCTGACGTGGATGACCGCGGAGACCAAGCAGCGCGCGCTCGGCAAGCTCGACAAGGTGACGCGCAAGGTCGCCTACCCCGACCAGTGGCGTGATTATTCATCGCTCAGCCTCGATCGCAGCTCGTACGTTGCGAATCAGGTGCGCACGGACGAGTGGTGGTTCCACCACGAGGCGGACAAGCTCGGCAAGCCCATCAATCGCACCGAGTGGGACATGACGCCGCAGACCTACAACGCCTACTACGACGGCTCGAAGGTCGAGATCGTGCTGCCGGCAGCCGCGTTCATGCTGCCGGGCGTGCCCGACTCGCTGGTGGACGACGCGGTGTTGTACTCCTACGCTGGCGGCTCCACGATCGGCCACGAGATCACGCACGGCTTCGATGACGAGGGCCGCCAGTTCGACGACAAGGGCAACCTGAACCCGTGGTGGACCGACGCCGATTCTGCGCAGTTCGCCGGGCGCGCGAAGAAGCTGGTGGAGCAGTTCAACGCCTACGAGATCGGCGGCAAGCACGTGCGCGGCCAGGCCACGCTGGGCGAGAACATCGCCGATCTCGGCGGCGTGGTGCTGGGCTACGAGGCGTTCAAGAAGACCGACCAGTGGAAGAGCGGCGAGAAGATCAACGGCTTCACGCCCGACCAGCGCTACTTCCTGGGCTATGCGCTGTCGTGGCTCGGCCAGCGGCGCCCCGCGGCGCTGCAGGCGCAGCTCATGAGCGACGTGCACGCGCCAGCCTTCCTGCGCGTGAACGGGCCGTTGGCGAACATCCCCGAGTTCTATGCCGCGTTCGGCATCAAGCCGGGTGACGCGATGTATCGCGACGACGAGGTGCGCGTGGTGATCTGGTAGCGACGAACCACGAGATTCCCGGGCCCGCCCGTGCGGGCGTGGCCCGGGGCGTTTCCGGGGTGCTCCCGGGGACTCGTGAGGGACGGTTCGGCTTACCCCGAGGAACGCGCTGCCCGAGGCGCTGGCTCTCACTTGTGCGCCACGAATTGCGCGAATAGAAACGGGTCGGACCGACGATTTCAATTGACACGATTCCGGGCCCGGCCTGTCCCGACCCCACGGCTTGCTCTAAGACCGAGCGCCAGAGCGCTCAGCATCGGCGCTGACCGCCTGACACGGTCGCCCAGCAAAAAAATCCCGCAAACAACCCGCCCCGCCCGATGCCTGGGCAGCCCTGGACGTCCGGAAACCGCGTGATATCGATTCATCCAGCCCCCGCGGGTCACCTTCCTCGTGGAGAGTTCCCATGAAGAGCTATTCGCGTTCGCAGCTCTCGAACCCCGGCCTGTTCACCGTCGTCACCAACCGCCTCGCGCTGGACCG
>JAYVCN010000261.1:0-4749 GCA_043749875.1 Candidatus Eiseniibacteriota bacterium
CCGCGCACACAGCTCGACCGGCGACGGGCCACGCGGGATCCAGTGTCCCGTTTGCCCGCACGCGCTGAGCGTAGATGTCCGCGGTCGCGCCGCCGTTGAAGTTCTCCCAGGCGAAGATGGCGCCTCCGTGGCCGTCCGGAATGGTCCGAATGGTGATCGGACGGTTGAAGTTGTTGGGCTGCGTGAGCAGCGCCCGGCCGTTCACGGGCCAGGCGGCGTCGACCTGCCCATTCGCCAACAGGTGCTGCCCATAGACGGCCTGTGTCGTGTCGACCCGGAAATCCCGCCACGTCAGGACGGCCCCACCCGAATTGTCCGACACCAGCGAGATCCCACTCTGATTCCCCGCCACACTGCAGATGGCTCGACCGTTGGCGGGCCAGGCTGGGTCCACGGCGCCGGTGGCGAGGACGTGCTGCGCGTACAAATCCGACGTGGTGCCGCCCCGAAGATCCTGCCATGCAACGACGGCGCCACCGGCACCATCCGAGAGGATCCTCGGATTGAACTGAACACCCGCCGCAGAGCAGATCAACTGACCGTTGAATGGCCATGCAGCATCGACGGTACCGCCCGCAAGCACATGCTGGGCGTAGATGTCGATTTCGCTGCTGCCCAGCCGCGAGTCACCCCAAGCGATGATCGCGCCGCCGGACCCATCGGTAGTGAGTCCGGAAGGGTTCTGCTGGTCGGGGGCAGTGCACACGGGCAGATTGACCAGCGGGCTGGTGGGCCAATCGGCAGAAGCTGGGCAAGGGCTGAGCCCGCACAGCGTGAGCAGGACGATCACGTTCCACTTCCGGCGCTGCGAAGCGTGCATGGGTGATCTCCCTCGGTGTCAGCCCGGTCGAGAGAAGATGCTACCCGCGTCGTCCGCAATCCAACAGCGAATTGTTCGGGCCGTGCTCGACTCGCCCCAGCCTCGCGCGCGAATCCAAACAGATCTGCGGCGCTTTCGAGGCACGCAGCCAGCGCGTCGAGATCAGCTGAAGCGCTGCTTCCACTCCGCCAGTCGCTGCAGCGCCTCTAGCGGCGTCATGCCGTCGGGAGCAAGTTTGCGCAGTTCTTCGGCCAGGGGGTGCTCTGCGGCCGCCTGTGGCGCGTCGAATAGCGGCAGCGGCGCCGGCGTGCTCCCCCGCTTCGCTCGCGGCCCGGGAGCTCGCTCCAGCTCCTCCACCGTGCGCTCGCGCTCGAGCTCCGCGAGCACGACCTTCGCGCGCTCGATGACGCTCTCGGGCAGCCCGGCGAGTTTCGCGACGTGGATGCCGTAGCTGCGGTCGGCCGGGCCCTCGGCGATGCGGTGCAGGAACACGACGCCGTCGCCCCACTCCTTTACCGCCACGTGTGCGTTGGCGAGCCGCGACAACTTCTCCGACAACTGCGTCAGCTCGTGGTAGTGCGTGGCGAAGATGGTGCGCGGGCGCGGACCGCGCGCGTCGTGCAGGTGCTCCGTCACCGCCCACGCCAGTGCGAGCCCGTCGTACGTGGCTGTCCCCCGGCCGATCTCATCGAGCAGGACGAGCGAGCGTGATGTCGCGGATCTCAGAATGTCAGCGGTCTCGCTCATTTCCACCATGAACGTGCTCTGCCCTGCGCCCAGGCGGTCGGAGGCGCCGACGCGCGTGAACAGCCGGTCCACGAGGCCCAGCGTGGCCTGCTTCGCCGGCACCCACGAGCCGCTCTGCGCCAGCAGCACCAGCAGCGCCACCTGTCGCAGGTACGTGCTCTTGCCGCCCATGTTGGGACCGGTGAGCAGCAGCACCTGCCGCTCGCGCGCGTCCAGCCGCACGTCGTTCGCCACGAACTCACCGCGCGGCAGCAAGCGCTCGACCACCGGGTGGCGAACGCCGTCCGCCACGAGCCGGTCGCTGTCCTCGAGCGTCGGCCGCGTCCACTCGAAGCGCGCGGCAGCCTCGGCCAGTGCTGCCTCGGCATCGAGCAGCGCCAGCGCGTGGGCCGCCGCCTGTAATGCCGCCACGTGGCGCGCGCACTCCTCGCGCAGCACCACGAACAGCTCGTGCTCGCGCGCCTTGAGTTTCTCCTCGGCTCCCAGCACCTCGGCCTCGCGCTCTTTCAGCGCGGGTGTCACGTAGCGCTCGGCGTGGGTGAGCGTCTGGCGGCGCTCGTAGTCGGATGGAGCCTTGTCGCGATGCGAGTTGGTGATCTCGATGTAGAAGCCGAATACCTTGTTATAGCCGACTTTCAAGCTCGGGATGTCGGTGCGCTCGCGCTCGCTGGCCTCGAGTTCCGCGATCCACTGCTTTCCTGAACGAGAGAGCGCGTACAACGAGTCACGAAGCTCATCGAATCCAGCTCTGACAATGTCGCCGTCGCGGGCGACGACCGGCGGTTCGGTCACCAAGGCCTTCTCCAACCGCTCGGCGCGCCCGGGCGGCACCACCAGTGCGCGGGCAGCCGCCGCGAATGCTGCATTGCCCGAGTTCGCGAGCCCCGTGGCCAGATCCGGAATGCGTTGCAGGGCGTCGCGCAACGCGCCGAGGTCGCGCGGTGTGGCCTTCCCGCAGGCGATGCGTGCCGACAGGCGTTCCAGGTCCGGCAGCCCGCGCAGCGCCTCGCGGAACGAGCCGCGCGGGGCCGCTGTCTCGAGCCATGCGGCGACGGCGTCCTGTCGCGCGCGGATCGCGGGCAACGACGCGAGCGGGCACTCGAGCCACGAGCGCAAGCGACGCGAGCCGGCCGCCGTGACCGCGAGGTTCAGGTGATACCACAGCGTGTGTGCCGCCTCTCCCCCGGGCTGCGGCACGAACAATTCGAGGTGACGTGCGGTAGCTGCGTCGTAGCGCAGCAGCGATTCCTCGTTCCAGCGCTCGACGCGGGTCATCTGCGCGGCCATGCCGCCCTGCGTGCGATCGAGGTAGTCGAGGGCGGCGGCCGAGGCGGCGAGCGCCAGCGGCAGGTCGGCGTACGCGTCTGCAACCACGTTGCTCCAGCGCGCGGGCGGGCGCGTCGCATCGAGGTAGCGCGCCACGGGCACCGAACTGCGTGCACCGCCGAGCCCGGCGAGCGCAGCGTCCAACTTCGGCGCGACGGACTCCTCCACCGGCGAAGGCACGAGCCACTCCGCGACGCGTGTGCGCGACAGCACGGAAGCGGCTTCGTCCCACGCGCACTCCGCCAACTTCATCTCGCCGGTCGAGGCGTCGGCGAGGCACACGCCCAGCCGGTCCGGGCGCGGCCACAGCGCGGCGAGGAAGTTGTTGGCGCCGCCTTCGAGAAACTGGTCACTCGTCACCGAGCCCGGCGTGAGCACCTCGGTGACGCCGCGCTGCACGATGCCCTTGGCCTGCGCGGGGTCTTCCAGTTGGTCGCAGATCGCGACCTTGTGCCCGAGGCGCAGAAGTCGCGACACGTAGCCGTCGCGCTGGTGCCAGGGGAAGCCACACATCGGGATGGGCTCGGGGTCCTGCTTGTTCCGCGACGTGAGCGTGATGCCCAGCAGCTGCGCCGCGCGCACGGCGTCGTCGAAGAACATCTCGTAGAAGTCACCCATGCGAAAGAACAGAAACGCGTCGGGGTGGTCCTGCTTGGCGCCGAGGTACTGCCGCATGAGCGGCGTCTTCGCGGCGGCGGCAGAAACGCCTGCCGGCGTGCTCACGTTCGCGCCACGCCTCACGGCTTGACCAGCACGGAGGGTTGTCCCAATCGCGCCGCCTCCAGGCTCCGCGGCCAGCGGCGCAGCAGCCGGTCGCGCGCGGCGATGGCGTCTTCTGTGCGATGCGCCCGGTCGCACAGCGCCGCGTAAAGCTCGAGCGCCGCGGGCTCGGCTTCACCGGCGGGGCCATCGAGCAGGCGCTTCAACACCTCCAGCTCGGGCTCGGGCTCGCCCGTGAGGGCCTGCGCCTGCGCGAGGCCCAGTTGCGCCAGCGGCCGCAGCGGCTGCGACTCGGCGGACACCGCTTCGAACGACGCCCGGGCATGGCCGCCATCTCCTACACCCAGCCACGACAGGCCCTGCCGATAGCGCGCGTCGGAGCGGTCATAGCCCGCGAGCCGGGCGGCGGCGCGGCCGAAGGCTGCTGCCGCCTGCCGGTACTCCCCGCGCGCGTGGTGGAACTGCCCGAGCGCGAACGCCGCGCCGGCGGCTGTGGACTTGGGACCACCAGCCTCGATACGCCTGAGCGCCGGGGCCAGGCTGTCGGCCGGCAGACCAGGCGGCAGTCTGGACCACACGGACTCGAGCGCGAACGCGGGAGCCGCAAGCGTGATCAGGGCCGCGAGGGCCGCACCAAGGCAGGTCAGGGGGCGCATGGGCGGCGGATTGTAGGTCGCAGCGGGGCCGGCCGCCAGCGGCATTCACAGCGCCCACACACGGTCCTGTCGACGTGGCGCATCCGGATCCGGCTGGCGGAATCTGGTGGCCGACTTGAGCTCGGGCCGCCTCGCAGTGGATGCCGACTCAGCGCTGGGTGCCGCGGAGTGATCAGAATACACTTGACGCACTTTCGATGACAAAGACTCGAGATTCGCGGCCCGTCCGCGAGCCGCGCCCCAGCGCGCGCAGCTTGGCCGCTGACGGCCGATCGCCGCTGCGTTGCGAAGCTTTCTCGTCCGGGCGTGCGTTACGCGCTCTGCGCGCACACACGGCCGCCGCGAACATGCGTGCTATGAGTGGATGTGCCCCCGCGAGTGACCTTCCTCGTGGAGAGTTCCCATGAAGAGCTATTCGCGTTCGCAGCTCTCGAACCCCGGCCTGTTCACCGTCGTCACCAACCGCCTCGCGCTGGACCG
>JAYVCN010000262.1:0-3544 GCA_043749875.1 Candidatus Eiseniibacteriota bacterium
GTACGCCGGGCGGAAGTCGTGCCCCCAGTGGCTGATGCAGTGCGCTTCGTCCACCACCACCAGGCTCACCGGGCAGCCGGCGATGATGTTGCGCAGCGACCCTTCAAGCGCTTCCGGCGCCAGGTAGAGCAACTCGATCTCGCCGCGACGGAAAGCGGCCAGCCGGTCGCGTCGCTCCTCGAATGGTAGTGAGGAGTTCACCGTGCCCGCGCGGAAACCCAGCCGCACGAGACCATCCACCTGGTCCTTCATGAGCGAGATGAGCGGCGAGATCACGAGCACCGCGCCGGGCAGGATCTTGGCCGGCACCTGGAACGTCAGCGACTTGCCTGCACCGGTCGGCATGACGCCGATGCAGTCGCGGCCGGCGAGCACCGCGTCGATGATGCGCCGCTGCCCGGGCCGGAACTCGCGATAGCCGAAGATGGCCTCGAGCACCTGCTGTGGTTCGGTGTAGCGCGCGGTGTGAAACAGCGGGGCGCTGGAGTCGTGCACGTGCGAGCCTTCCATGCGAGCCTTCTGGGCCGGGAGCGGGTGGAACGGCGAACCGAGCGATGGGGATGAAATGACGGCCGACGGGTGCGGTGGCGCGACGGGCTACGGCGTGGTCTCGGGCGTCACAACTGGGAGTCCCCGCTCGTTCCAGCCGCGCCAGCCGCCGTCGAGCGAGGTCACGTCGCTATAGCCCATCCGCTGCAGGTTGTCGGCGGTGAGTGCGCTGCGAAAGCCGCCGCCGCAATAGAGCACGATAGGCGTGTCCTTCTCGGGGATGGCCTGTTCGATATCGCGTTCGATAACGCCCTTGCCCATGTGATGGGCGCTCGGCAGATGGCCCTCGGCCCACTCCGAGTCCTCGCGCACATCGAGCAGGATGAAACGCTCGCCGGCTTGGAGCTTCGCGAGGAACTCGTCGATCGAGAACTGCTTCACGCGCGACTTGGCGTCCTGCACGAGTTTCAAGAATCCGGGCGAATGCGTGTGCGCCATGGCGTCCTCTAGGCGCTCGCCGCGGCGGAGCCAGCGGCACTCGCGGCGGCAGAGGCCATCGCACCGGGCACGGGATCCGCGCGCCGCGGGTATTCGCGGATGACGCGGTACAGGGCATCGCGTTGCACGGGCAGCTTTCCGGCCTCGCGGATCATCTGCACCATGCCGGCCTCGGCCATGCCCACCGGACTCTTGGCGAGCGCCGCGTGCGCGATTTTTTCTTGGCCGATGGTGCCGTCCAGGTCACTTGCGCCGAAGTGCAGCGCGGCGGCCGCGGTGTCCTGACCGAGCATGATCCAGTAACCCTTCACGTGCGGCACGTTGTCGAACACCAGCCGTGACACGGCGATGGTCTTCAGATCCTCGATCGCCGAGGCCTGCCGCCGCACGAGCCCCGTGACGCCCGGTTGGAACGCCAAGGGAATGAATGCGAAGAACCCGGGCGCGCGACGCTCGAGCTCGCGCAGTTCGATCATGTGCTGCACGCGCTCGGCGTGCGTCTCGATGTGGCCGTAAAGCAGCGTCGCGTTGCTCGGGATCCCGAGCCCGTGCGCGATCTCGTGGATCTCCAGCCAGCGCTTGGCACCGATCTTCTGGCCGAACAACTCGCGGCGCACGCGCTCGCTGAACACCTCGGCGCCGCCACCCGGCAGCGCGTCCAGCCCCGCGGCTCGCAACTCGCTTAAGACCCACTCGGCCGGCTGCTTGGTCAACCGGCAGAAGAAGTCGATCTCGACCGCCGTATAGGCCTTCACCGACAGGCTCGGCTTCTTCTCCTTCACCCAGCGGATGATATCGAGGTAGTCATCGAAGCGCCATTTGTTGTGGAGCCCGCCCACGATGTGGATCTCGGTGATCTCCGGATCCACGTGCGCGAGGATCTGTTCCTTGGTCATCGTGTAGGCGCCGGGCGCGCCGGGCTTCTTGGCGTAGTCGCAGAACTTGCACGCGAGCACGCAGACATTGGTCGGGTTCAACTGGCGATTGACGGTGAAGTACACGCGGTCGCCGTGCCGGTCGCGCGCCATGGCGTGCGCCAGGCGGCCCAGCTCCATGACCGGGGCGTCGAACAGACGGACGCCGTCCTCCTGCGACAAGCTCTCACCGGTCAGCAACTTGCTGCGTGCGGCCTCGACACTGGCATCGCGGAGGCGAAGTTCGGACACGTGGCTCACTGGGGCCCTCGGAAAGGGTATGGCTCTGGAGGCTTAGGCGCGCGGAGTATACCGACCTGCTACCGCGGGCGCGACCAGCGCATCACAACAGCCGCCCGCCGCGCCGGCACGAGCATGCCTGCGCCGGCGTACTCGTATAATGTAGCGGCGCACGCTCACCCTTGGAGAATCCGCATGTCATCGGCAGCCCCTTCCGCGGCAGCGCCAGCCGCAGCCGCCCCACCGACGTCAGCCGCTGCCGCCAGGCCCAAACCGGCTCCGTCGTTCCGCGCCGTGTGGCCCATGATCCGCAAGCTCATCGAGCCGCGCCGCGCCATGCTGGCGCTGGGTTTCGTGCTCATGGCGGTCAACCGCGTCACCGGGCTCGTGCTGCCGGCGTCCACCAAGTGGCTGATCGACGACGTCATCGGCAAGCGCGAGGTGGAAAAGCTCTTGCCGCTCGTCGGCATCGTGGTGGCCGCCACGCTGGTGCAGGGCGCCACGTCGTTCGCGCTGACGCAGCTACTGTCGAAGGAGGCGCAGCGGCTGATCGCCGAGATGCGCCAGAGCGTGCAGGCGCACATCTCACGGCTCCCGGTGGCCTTCTACGACGCGAACCGCACGGGCTCGCTGGTGTCGCGCATCATGAGCGACGTCGAAGGTGTGCGGAACCTGATCGGCACCGGGCTGGTGGAGTTCGTGGGCGGCATCATCACCGCGCTGATCGCGCTCATCGTGCTGCTGCGCATCAACGCCACCATGACCCTGATCACCGGCACGGTGCTGCTGGGATTCGCCGTGGTGCTGAATCGCGCGTTCACCACCATGCGGCCGATCTTCCGTGAACGCGGCAAGATCACCGCGGATGTCACCGGCCGGCTCACCGAGTCGTTGGGCGCCGTGCGGACGGTAAAGGGCTACCACGCCGAGGAGCGCGAGCAGCAGGTGTTCGCCGGCGGAGTCAAGCGACTGCTCGACAACGTGCTCGCCACGCTGACCGCGCAGAGCGTCATGCAGCTGTCGAGCTCGCTGCTGCTCGGCATCGTCGGCGCCATCATCATGTATGTCGGCGCCAGCCACATCCTGTCCGGCACGCTCACGCTCGGCGGCTACTTCACCTACACCATGTTCCTCGGATTTCTCATCGCGCCCATCTTCCAGATCGTCGCCATCGGCACGCAGCTCACCGAGGCGCTGGCCGGCCTCGAGCGCACGCGCGAGGTGCTCGACAACCGCACCGAGGATGACGACCCGCGCCGCACGCAAGCGCTCGGCAAGGTGCGCGGCGACATCAGTTTCGCCCACGTTGATTTTGCCTACGAGCCGGACAAGCCTGTTCTGAAAGACGTGTCGTTCGAGTCACTCGCCGGCAGCGTGACGGCGCTGGTCGGATCGAGCGGCTC
>JAYVCN010000263.1:0-4180 GCA_043749875.1 Candidatus Eiseniibacteriota bacterium
ACGTGATCATCCCGCACCTCGCCGGCGTGCCATATCTGGACAAGCCGCCGGCACTGTTCGCGCTGGCCGCGCTGTCGATTCGCGCCCTCGGCCACCGGCCCCTCGCCGCGCGCCTGCCGGCGATCCTCGCCACGCTCGTGACGCTGTGGCTGCTGGCGCGCGCCGCGGGGCCGCTGCTGGGTGAGGCGCACGCCTGGCGCGCCGCCGCCCTCACCGCAGCGGCGCCGCTGTGTGCGGTGATCGGCGCCTACGTCATCTTCGACATGCCGCTCACGGCGTGCGTGACGGCGGTGTGGACGCTGCTCGCGTGCGAACTCGAACTCGGCGTGTCGCAGCCGCGCCGCGCGGTCATGTTCCTCGCGGTCGGGCTCGGCATCCTCGTCAAGGGCCCGGTCATGCTGGCGTGGGCACTCGGCGGCTCGGCGGTCGCGGCACTGCTGCTGCGCGACGTCGCGGCAATGCGCTGGCTCGGCTGGGGACCCGGCTGGCTGCTGGCGCTGGGCGTGCCCGGCGCGTGGTTCGCGGCGGCGGTGCAGCGTCATCCCGAGTATGTGCACTACGCTTTACTCGAGGAATCGTTCGAACGCCTGACCAGCCACGCATTCCATCGCGACCAACCGTGGTGGTTCGTGCCGGCGGTGTTCGCGGGCGGGGCGCTGCCGTGGTCGCTGGTCACGCCATGGCGTGCGCCAGGGGCTCGCTCGAGCCGGCTCGCCGCCGGCTTCGTGCTGTTTGGAGCCCTGTTCTTCTCGCTGTCGCACTCCAAGCTGGTCACTTACCTGCTACCGGCGTTCCCGGCGCTGGCCTGGTGGGCGGCCGAGTGCTGGCGCCGCGCCGCGCGCCCGGCGTGGTCGTTCGCGGCGATGCTCGCGTTCACTCCGCTCTTGTTGCTGCTCGGCTCCGGGCCACTTCGCGATCGGGCGAACGCCACGTCCGGGGCGCCGCTCGCTCGCGCGCTGCGCGCGGCTGCAGCCACGACCGTTCGCTACGAGGACTGCTATAGTCCGGGCACGGATTTCCTGCTCGCGACGTGCTCCGCCGTGGTCTCGGCCACAGGCGAGCCGCTCACCAGCAACTATGCCCTGCGCTATCGGGACACCCTCCGAGCGCGCGGCCTGTGGACTCTCGTGGACTCCCCCTCCGTGGCGCCACCCGCCGACGCGATCATACGCGCGACCGGGCATGCAGGTGCCGCCCCCGAGGGCTTCCGCGAGATCTTCCGTGACGCCCGTTTCACTGCCTGGCGACGCATGACCCCCTGACCGGAAGGATTCGTCCGCATGTGCGGTATCGCCGGACTCGTGGCGCCGGACCTGTCTGCTCCCGAGCGGCTCGAACTCGTGCGCGGCATGCTCGCACGCCTGCGCCACCGCGGGCCCTCGGGCGAGGCGCTGTGGGATGGCGGCGAATGCGCGCTCGGCATCGCCCGCCTCGCCATCGTGGCGCCGCGCGAACCGGCGCGCGTCATGGAGAGCGAGACCGGCGACATCGTCGGCGTGGCGAACGGCGAGATTTACAACCATCTGCAATTGGAGCGCGAGCTGCGCGGGCGCGGGCACGACTTCCTGCCCGGACCGGACACGGCGCTGCTGCCGCATCTCTTCGAAGAGCGCAGTCACGATTTCGCGGAGGCGCTCGACGGCATGTTCGCCGTGGCGCTATGGGACCGGAGCACGCGCACGCTGACGCTGGCCCGCGACCGCGCCGGCGAGAAGCCGCTGTTCGTGGCCGCGCACGGCCGCCGGTTCGCGTTCGCCTCCGAGCCTGGCGCGCTGCTCATGCTGCCGTGGATCTCGCGACAGCCCGCGCCCGCCTCGCTCGCGCGCTACCTCGTGCACGGCTGCTTCGCGGGTGAGGATTGTGCGTACGACGCGATCCGGCAACTGCCGCCCGCGCACGTCCTGGTGACCAAGGATGCGGTCGAGCGCACGCGCCGCTACTGGCGCCCGTGGGACGCGGTCGTGCGGCGCGCGGACGCGACCGCGCTGCCCGCGGACTCGAGCGACGACACGCTGGTCTCCGCCACGGGCGACGCGCTCGCGCGCGCGGTCGCCTCGCGCGTGCCGGCCGATGTGCCGTTCGGGGTGTTCCTGTCCGGCGGCATCGATTCGGGGCTGGTCGGGGTACTGGCCTCGCGCGCGTGGGGCCGGCCCTTCCCCACGTTCAGCCTGCGGCTGGATCATCCGGGATACGACGAGGCCCCGCTCGCCCGGCGCGTGGCAGAGAGCATCGGCTCGGAGCACCACGAGGTCGCGATGGGGCCGGTCGAGGGCGAACTGGCCTTCACCGCGTGGGCGTCGGGCATGGACCAGCCCCTGGGCGACCCGAGCGTGCTGCCCACCTGGCTGCTGGCGCGGCACGCCTCGTACCACGTGCCGGTGGTGTTGACCGGCGAGGGGGGCGACGAGCTGTTCGCGGGCTACCCCACCTACCTCGGCCACCGGCACGCGGCGCTCGCGAGCGCGTTGCCGCGGCCCATCGCGGATCTCGCGCTGTGGCTCACGAGGAAGCTCCGCCCCCGGCATCACCACGTCACGCTCGCGCACCTGCTCGAGCGCTTCCTCGGGGTGCGCGGCCTGCCGCCGTTCGAACGCCACCTGGCGTGGTTCGGCACCGCGCGCGCTTCAGAAGCGCTCGCGTTGCTCGCGCCGGAGTTGCGCGCGCGGGTGGCGGCCGACGCTCCGCTCCAGCATGCGCATCACCTCGAACGCCAGCTCATCGACATGGAACTCATGCGCCCGGGCCAGGCGCCGCCGCTCATCGCCTTTCAGTTGCTCGACTTCGAGACCTACCTCGGCGGCGACCTGCTCACCAAGGTCGACCGCTGCACCATGGCGCACGGCGTCGAGTCGCGCGCGCCGTTCCTCCAGTCGGCGCTCGTCGCCCACGCGCTCCGGCTGCCGGAGTCCCTGCGACTGCGCGGCACGTCCGGCAAGTGGGTGTTGAAGCAGGCGGCCGCACGACTCCTGCCGCGGGAAGTGCTCACCCGCCGCAAGCAAGGCTTCTCGCCGCCGTTCTCGGCGTGGGCGCGCGGCCCGCTGCGTGGCCTGGTGCTCGACGCGTTGTCGCCCGCCCGCGTCAGCGCAGCCGGCGTGCTGGACCCGCACGCGGTGCAGCACGTGGTGCGCACGCACCTGGACGCGCAGGAGGATCGCGGCCGCACGTTGTGGACGCTGCTGTCGCTCCAGTCGTGGGCGGAGCGCTGGCTGATGCAGCCGCAGGCTGCGAACGTCGGTCTTCAGGGACTACCGCCGCACCCGCCAGCCGGAACTTCGCTCAACTGAGTTGGCGTGCGATCGGGCGGGGACGATTCGTTCACGGGGACCCCGGACCCACTGACGTGGGTACCCCGTGGCCCCGCTCACGAATCGTCCCCGCCCGACCTACCTACCTCAGGGCGTCGGACGTATCGTGTCAGTTTGCAGGTTCCGCGAGCTCGGCGAGGGGTCGCGAGATGCGCGTGGCGCACAGGAAGCCGACCACGATCAGGCTCGACAGCAGCATCAGCGCGCGGTCGAGGCCGACGTGATCGGCGAGCACGCCGATCGGGTAGATGAGCAGCGCGCCCAGTCCCCAGGCCGCGCCCATGAGCAGGCTCGAGATGATGCTCGCGTGCCGGGGGGAGAGCTCCTGGCCGAGCACGACGTTGACGGGAAGCGACGACTGCAGCAGGCAATAGCCCACCACCAACGCGACGACGCCTGCCGGCTGGGGCAACGTGAAGAACAACACGTAGCACGGCGCCGCGAGCGCGAATGACGCGACCACCACGCGCCGGCCGCCGATCCGGTCCGCGACCCAGCCGCCCGCAAAGCCGCCCAGCGCGCCGAGCGTCAGGTACACCGTCACCAGCCAGCCGCCCTGCGTGACGCTACCGCCGCGCGCGTGCACCCACAGCGGCAGGAACGTGGCGAATCCGGACGAAACGGCGGACCGCGAGACCACGGTGAAGTAAAGCATCGTGAGCGGACGCGCCACGGGCTTCAGCTCCGCGAGCGGCGCGTGCGCACGCCGTGTGGCGGCATGCGGCGGCACGCGCGCGAACCACGCGAACAGCAGCGCACACACCACCAGCCCGGGAATCGCGGCGAGCCAGGTGTGAGCGAGCCCGAACTGGCTCACGATCGCGGTCGCGTACGCCGGTCCGAGCGCCCAGCCGAGCGTGCCGCCGGTGACCCAG
>JAYVCN010000264.1:0-8937 GCA_043749875.1 Candidatus Eiseniibacteriota bacterium
CCAGTTGGCGAGTTCCAGCAGCCGCCCGCCGAGCGTCACGAGATCGGCGGGCGGCGGCGCGTTCGCCGGCGCCTCGCTCGGCGACAGCAGCACGACCAGCACCGCGTCGGCGCCGTGCGCGAGCGCCACGTGCAGCGGCTGGTTCGAGAACCCACCCGCGTCGACGTAGTCGCGGCCGCGGATCCGCTCGGGCTGGAACAGACCTGGAATGGCCGACGAGGCCACCGCCGCCGACAGCATCTCGGCGGCATCCCGGACCGGGATCACCTCGCCCAGTTCGTGCTCGAGCCGTTCGACAAAGTGCGGGTCGGGGTCGGGCCAGCTCACGAAGTGGCCGATGCGGCCGCTGTCCACGCCGAGGGCGGAGACGACGAGGGCTGTGCCCGGACCGGCGACGCGGCTGGGGTCGCCGAAGGCGACCAACCTGTCAAGTATCAGCCGCCGCGCCCGCCCGCTCCACAATCCGCGACCGCCGGTCTCCGGCATGAGCCCGAGCGCCAGCTTGCGCAGCCACGTCCCCACCTGCCCGGGCGTGCTCGCGAGCCACGCCAGCCCGAGCAGCATCACCAGCGAGGCGCTGAAGCGGTGCGGCCACGGCCAGCCCATGAACCACACCAGCAGGTGGAGTCCGAGCCCGCCGAGGGCCACCCTCGCGAGCCGCCGCCGCCCGCGCGCGGGGTCGACGCCGGAATTGCGGCGGTCGAGATCGCTGGCCACGCGCCGGGCGTAGAGCGCCATGAGCGCGCCCGCGAGCGCCAGCACGATCCAGAACGCGAGGTCGAGCTGGGTCGAGAGCAGGTCGGCAGTGCCGCTCTCGTGGCGCCACAGCCAATAAGCACCCGACAGTTCACGCGAGCCGGCCAGCGTGAGCAGCAACTCGAGCATGGCGATCACCGCCGTGAGCGCGCCCGTCACGCGCAGGACCAGCGACACCCACTGCACGCCCACGGTCTCGGCGCGGGCGGTGAGCCAGACCTGCTCGATCGGCCGCACATCATAGCCTGCCGCCAGCCATGCCAATGCGTTGATGGCGCCGATCGACACGCCCGCGATGAGCGAGGGCGTCAAGCGCACCGCCTCGAGCACCTTGAGGACTCCGACCTCGTAGGCGCCGAGCGCTCCGCCGCCCGACAACACCAGCGCCACGCGGGCATACGGCAGGTCGGCGCGCAGCGCTGGCGCGGACCGCCCCCTCACGCGGTGGCGCTGTTCTGGGGCGGCACCATGAGCAGGCGGCCGCAGCCATCGCACGACAACAGCTTCTCGGCCCGGCGCAATTCCTGGAGTGCGTGCGGCGGCAGCCCGCTGTGGCAGCCGCCACAGGCGCCGCTCGTGACGGCGGCAATGGCGCGACCGCCCCGCAGCGCTCGCAACTTCAGGTAGCGCGTGCGGGCCGCGGGCTCGAGGCGGCCCGACGCGTGGTCGCGGCGCGCATCGAGTGCGCTGAGCTCGGCGCGCAAGGTGGCAGCCACTGCGTCGAGCTTCGCGAACAGCGCGGCGCCCTCCGCCTCGGCGCGTTCGAATGCGTGCGCCTTCTCCGGCCGCGCCGCCGTCTCGCGCTCGTCGGCGTCGAGGCGTTCGAGCAACTCGGTCTCCAGCACGTCACGCTTGGCGCGTACCGCGGCGATCTCGTGCTGCGCCGCCTCGAACTGGTGCTGGTTCGTGACCGCCAGCAATTGCTTCTCGAAGTGCTTCTGCTGGGCATCGAAGGCGGCGATCTCGCCATCGAGCGTACGGCGGCGCTTCGCCGATTCGGCGAGGCGCCCATCCAGCGCGCTGAGCGCCGCACGCGTGCTGGCGATGCGTGCTTGCTGCGCGCGGCGCAGCTCCGGGTGCTTGCTCAGCACCAGTTCGTGCGCGAAGGCCTGCTCGTCGATCTCGTGCAGGACCCAGTGGAGGCGGAGTTCTTCGGACAGTGGGGACTGTGGGGTCACGGCGCCACCGGTGGAAGGAAGATGGTGGGCGAAACAGGGCTCGAACCTGTGACCCCCTGGTTGTGATCCAGGTGCTCTACCAGCTGAGCTATTCGCCCATCCCAACAGCATTCACCCGTACTCGGCGCGCAGGCGAGTGGGCCCACCTGGATTCGAACCAGGGTCTTACCGGTTATGAGCCGGCGGCTCTGGACCACTGAGCTATGGGCCCAGACCAGCGCCCGCCCCAACACCTGCGAGGAAAGCCCGCGGTTTGTAGCATCGCGGCCGGCGGAGCGTCAAGCGGGGCAAGGCTCCTGCGCATGCCGGGAACGTGCCAGGAAAGCGCCGCACGCCGCGCACCGGACCGGCATCAGGATCGTTCACGAACGCACTTGGAGTCCGCCGCGCCACTGCCTACAGTCATCCTGCAACCCACCCCTGCCGGGAGCCTTGGATCATCGTCATGCCCGCCGCGCGCAGCAGACTCCTCGCCTTCGCCGTGTTCGCCGCAGCGAACGCAAGCTGCGGTCACGACCCCGCGACCCGATTCGTGCCCGCGCCGGTCGAGCGTGCGACCACCGTGATCGTGCATGACGCGCTGGGTGCCGCCGTCGCTGGCGCCACCGTGTTCGCGGTCCGGCTCGATGAGATCGAGACGTTGGTCGCGTTGGAGACAGATGCCGCGGGGGCGGCGCACTTCACGCTGGTCGAGGGCCGCTGGGCGGTCTCGACACGAGTCGCCGCGGGTTCCGGTCCGGCTCAGGTCGCCGGTAGCACCGGCAGGGTGCCGGGGAACGTGCCCGGAGTACCGGACACCGTGCTGTTCCGGCTCGTGCTCGCGACCGAGTCCATCGCCATCGGGCACACCACGCTCGCGGGCCGCACCGACCATTCCGGCACGATCGTCTCCGCCGTGGAGCTGCCTGCGCTCGCCTCCACCGATACGACAGGAGCGTGGACGCTCGCGGGCCTCCCGCCCGGGGTGTGGACCGGAATCGCCACGCACTTCGGGTGGCGGACGGCCGTGTTCGACCTGGTGGTGCCCGCGCCGGACGACACGATCACGGTGACGGCGAGCGTATTGCCACCGGGCGGGGCGCCGATCTCGCCCCGCTGAAAACTTGCCGCCGTCAGAAGCAACGGCCGCGCGCCCCTCGGCTGTGCGGGCACGCGGCCGAGAACCCCGGCTCCGCTACAACAGCTCGGTGTACGCCTTCAGCCGCCGGCTGCGCGTCGGGTGGCGGAGTTTCCGCAGTGCCTTCGCCTCGATCTGGCGGATGCGCTCGCGCGTGACGTTGAAGAACGCGCCCACCTCCTCGAGCGTGCGCTGCGCGCCGTCGTCGGTCAGGCCGAAGCGCAGGCGGATGACCTTGGCTTCGCGCGGCGTCAACGTCTTCAGCACCTCGTTCACCTCGTCGCGCAACATCGCGGACGACGCCGAGTGCGCCGGGCTCACGACACTGGTGTCCTCGATGAAGTCGCCGAGGTTCGAGTCGTCGTCCTCGCCGATCGGGCGATCCAGCGAGATCGGCTCCTGCGCCGCCTTGATGATGGCCTTGACCTTGTCGACGGGCAGTTCGAGCCGTTCCGCGATCTCCTCCGGCGTGGGCTCGCGCCCCAGCTCCTGGACGAGGCGGCGCGACACGCGCACGACGCGGTTGATGTGCTCGATCATGTGCACCGGCACGCGGATCGTGCGTGCCTGATCGGCGATGGCGCGCGTGATGGCCTGGCGGATCCACCACGTGGCGTAAGTGCTGAACTTGTAGCCCTTGGTGTAATCGAACTTGTCCACGGCGCGCATGAGCCCGGAGTTGCCTTCCTGGATCAGATCCAGAAACTCGAGCCCGCGGTTCGTGTAGCGCTTGGCGATCGAGATCACCAGCCGCACGTTGGCCTCGATCATCTCGCGCTTCGCCTGCGCGGTGGCGCGCTCGCCATCGCGGATCTGCCGGTAGATCTCGAGCAGGTGGTCGCGCGTGAGCTTGGACTCGTCTTCCAGCGCCTTGATGCTCTTGCGCAGGTTCTTCAACTCGTTCTGGAACTCCGCGATCTGCGCCGGCTGCAGTGCCGACTCGCGGCGCACCGCGCGCAGCTCGCCCGGGCCGCGCTTCAAGCGCTTGGCGAACGCGTTCATGTCGTCCATGCCGTGGCCGTACTGGCGTTCCATCTCGACCAACTGGTCGTCGACCTCGATGGCGCGCTCGGCCAGCGCCTTGATGGGCGCGGCCAGCCCTTCGACCATGCGTGGATTCAACGACAGCTTGTGCATCTCCTGCTGCAGCTCGGCCTCGACCTTGGCGAACGAGCCGCGATAATTCGCCAGCTCCTTGGGCGCCATGCGGTCGTCCTGCTTCTCCAGCAGCTCGTTGTAGCGCTTCTGCTTCGCGAACACGCGCTCGAGGATCTTGACCGCGCGCAGGCGTTCTTTCTTGAGCGCCTGCTCCGTCGCCGCGGCGTCATCGACCTTGATGAAGTCCTCGATCTTGAGCTGGCCGTCCTTCAATTTCTTCATCAGCACGCGGATCTCGCGCAGCGACGGTTCGGCGCGGAACAGCGCCGATACCACCTGGCGCTCGCCGGCCTCGATGCGGCGCGCGATCTCGACCTCGCCCTCGCGCGTGAGCAGCGGCACGCGGCCCATCTCGCGCAGGTACATGCGCACCGGGTCGTCGTAGCGCACGGGCTGCGGCGGTGCCGCCTTGGCCGCGGCCGAGGGGCGCTTGTCCTCGAGCTTGCGCAGCTTCTTGGCGCGCTCGTGCGCTTCCTCTTCGCTCGCGAACACCTCGATGTGCAGGGTGTTGAGCATGGAGTGGATGTCCTCCATCTGCTCCACCTGCTTCTCGGGGTCGAGATCGTCGTCGAGCAGGTAGACGATCTGGTCCTCGGTCACGTAACCCTGACGCAGCGCCAGGGACTTGATCTCGTCCATGCGCCGACGCTGTTCGACCTTTTCTTTTTCCTTCAACTGCTTTTTCGCTGAAGCCGTCGCCATGAAGGGCGTTCTCCTTACTTGCTCAGCTCTTCCAGCCGAAGAGCGATCTCCTGGATCTCACGTTGCAAGCGCTGCACTTCGTCGCCCAGCGCGGTCGCGACTTTCTCCCGACGCCGGCGCAGATCCTGCTTGAGCCGTCGCACCACGAGGTTGCGAATGGCACCCACCACGACAGCCTGATAGTTGAATCCGTCCTGGCCGGAGGTCGCCAGCTCTCGCGCCAGACCGGCTGCTGCTTCGCCTTGTTCCTCACCCGCCGGCATGATCACGCCGTGCTGCCACCAGACGTGCGCGAGCGCACGCGCGCCTGCGTCCGAGAAATCCTCCGGCCCTAGTTCCGCTCGCGCCGAATCCAGCAGCTCGGGCGCGTACCACAATCCTGTGAGCAGTTCGCGCTCCACGGCGCTCTCGACACGGCGCTGCGCACTCACCGCCGCGGCCATGGGCTGGCCGGTGCGATCCCCGCCGGAGGCGAGACGCGCGGCGCGCGCGATCACCTCCTCGGCCACGCCGAACACCTGGCTCGCCCGCTCGACGAGCAGCCGGTGCCGGATCGTGTCCGTGACGCCCGCAAGTAAGCGCACCACCACTTGCAGCGCTCGCTCACGGGGGTCACCCCCCGTGCTCGTGCGCAACACGTGCCGGTGCACGAACTCCACAGCGTCGTAAGCGGAATCGCGCACTGTACACCATCCCGCCATCCCCGCGCGACGCACCAGGGTATCCGGGTCATCCCCGGCCGGCAGGTCCACGATGACCACGTCCAGGCCCTCGGCCAGCAGCACCCCGAGCGAGCGCAGCATGGCCTGCTGGCCGGCCGCGTCCCCGTCGTAGGTCAACGCCACACCCCGCACCATCCGGCGGAGTGAGCGGGCGTGGTCGGCGGTCAGCGCGGTCCCCGACGTGGCCACGGTGTTGCGGATGCCCGCCTGGTGCAGCGCGATGGCGTCGAAGTAGCCCTCCACCACCACCATCTCGCCATCGGGCTTGACCGCCCTGCGCGCCTGTTCAAGCCCAAACAGAAACTGACCCTTGTGAAAGACCGGCGAGTCCGGCGAGTTCAAGTACTTGGGGTTCTCGTCCCCCAGCGCACGTGCACCGAACCCCAGCACCACGCCGCCGGGCGCCACGAGCGGCACCATGAGCCGATTGCGGAACCAATCGAACGTCGAGCGAGCACCCTCCTTGCGACTCGCGAGCCGCGCCTCGATCAACACCTCGTCGGTCCACTGGCCGCGCAGCCGCTGCACCAGGTTCTCCCAGCCGGGCAGCGCCAGCCCGAGGCGGAACTCGCGCTGCGTCTCGCGCGTGATGCCGCGGCGCTCGAGATAGGCGCGCGCGCTGGCGCCGAGCGTGGGGTCGCCCAGCCACTGTTCGTATGCGGTGGCCGCGGCGTCGAGCGCTTCGAGCAGCGGCGCGCGCTTGCCGCGCTCACCGCTCCTGCGCTCGGGCACGGGAATGCTGGCGCGCCGCGACAGCATCTCGACCGCCTCGAGGAAACCCACCTTCTCGGTCTCCTGGACGAACTTGAACACGTCGCCACCCGTCTTGCAGCCGAAGCAGTGGTAGAACTGCCGCTCGGCGCTCACCGAGAACGACGCGGACTTCTCTTCGTGAAACGGGCAGCGTCCCATGAAGTTCCTCCCCACGCGGCGCAGCGGCACGGTCTGCGTGACGATCTCGACGATGTCACTGGCGGCACGCACGCGCTCGACCCAGGCGTCATCAGAGCCCCCGGGGCCTCCGGCCCCGGCACGAGGGGCGCGGGGGCCTCCGGCCCCGCCCGGACGCCCGCCCGTGCCACCGCCGGCGCCGCCGCTGCTGAACATGCGCAGGTCGAATGTCATCGCAGAATCGCCACCGTCACGCCTCTTCCGCCCTCGTGGCCCTCGCCCCAGCGCTGGGACTCCACCTGAGGATGGCCTTTCAGATGCTTCTGCACTGCGATGCGGAGCGCGCCCGTCCCGATGCCGTGGATGATGCGCACCTGCGTGAGCCCGGACAACACCGCCCGGTCGAGCGCGCGGTCCACCTCGCTCAACGCGTCGCCCACCTCGAGCCCGCGCAGGTCGGCCTCGAGCGGGGGCGGCTCGTCCGACGCCTGGTAGTGCGCGGCGGGGCCGCGCACGCTCGGCGTGGTGGCGGGGGCCGCCGCGGCGAGCCGGCTGATGTGCGATTGGATGTTGAAGCTCCCGCGGCGGAGCAGGACCCTGCCCTCGGCATCGGGGCCACTCACGAGCGTGGCCTCGAAACCCAGGTCCGTGACGCGGACCCGGCTGCCCGGAGCCAGCAGCAACGGCGTTGCCGGCGTCACGGGCTCGGGCAATCCGAGCGCGGCCGACGAGGCCGCAGCCTGAAGCGCTGCAGACGCGCTTTCGAGGTCGGCCATGCCCGCGCGCATCGTGTCGGCGTCGGCGCGCGACTTCTCACGCTTCTTCGCTTCGCGTTGCACCGTCTGCCACAGCTCGCGCACGCGCGCCAGCAGCGCGTCGCTCTCGGCGGTGAGCCGGCGGCGCAGCTCCGCGAGCGCCCGCTTGGCCTCTTCCGCGGTGTTCCGATTCTGCGCGGCCGCGCGCTCGGCGTCGGCACGCGCACTTGCCAGCGCCTCGCGCTCGGCGGTCGTGGCCGCCAGTGCGTCCCCGACCTCGGCGAGCAGGCGCTCCAACGCGCGCGTCTCCTCGGGCGTGAGTTCGCGCGCGCGCGCCAGCAGCGCCGCGGGGAAGCCCAGCCGTCCGGCCACATCCAGAGCGTGGCTCGCGCCCGGCACGCCGCGGCGGAAACGATAGCGCGAGGTCAGCGTGTCGAGGTCGAACTCGAGCGAGCCATTCACCACGCCCTGCACCTCACTCGCCACGCGCTTCAAGCTGCCAAGGTGCGTGGTGATCACGCCCCATGCACCGCGCGCGGCCACGTGCTCGATCAGTGCCCGCCCGAGCGCCGCGCCCTCCTCGGGGTCCGTGCCAGCGCCGAGTTCGTCCGCGAGCAACAGCGTGCCCGGTCCGGCCGCCTCGGCCATGGCCTTGAGCGCGAGCAGGTGCGCGGCGAACGTCGACAGCCCCTGATCCACGGATTGTTCATCGCCGAGATCGGCCCGCAGCTCGTCCAAAACCGGCAGCGTGCTGCCCTCGGCCGCGAGCACGGGCAGCCCGGCGTGCGCGAGCGCCACGGCCAGCCCGACGGTTTTCAACAACACGGTCTTGCCACCCATGTTCGGCCCCGAGACGAGCAGCAGCCGCCCGCCGGTACCGAGTTCCAGGTCGAGCGGGACGATGACTTGAGAACCCGTCGACGCCGGTGAACTCGGCGTCTTCGGGAGCTGTGACGCGCGCATGGCCAACAACGGGTGCAGCGCCCGCACCAGTTTGAGCTGCGAGCCTCCCGGCGTGATCGCGACGCCGCCGAACTCCACCGCCCAGGACGCGCACGCGCGCAGCACGTCGAGTTGCGCCAGCGTGTCCTCGAGCACCTCGAGCGCGGGCGCATGCGCGCGCACCTCGGCAAGGAGTTCGCGCAGGATGCGGCGTTCCTCCTGCGACGCCTCGGCTCGCAACTCGATCAGGCGGTTGTTCGCCTCGCACGACTCGAGCGGTTCCACGAACAGTGACTGGCCGCTGTTCGAGGTGTCATGCACGATGCCGAGTTTCCGCGAGAATCCCGCCGCCGGCACCAGCGCCACGAAGCGCTCGCCGGCGCGCGTCACGTAGCTGTCGTTACCGCCTTGTCCCGCGGCCCAGCGCTCGAGCTGGCGGTGGAGCGTGCGCTCGCCCTCCGCGATGGCGCGACGCGCGCGTGCGAGTGCCGGCGAGGCGCTATCGCGCACGCGCCCGTCGCCATCGAGGGTGGCGGCGAGGCGCTCGCGCAGGACGTGCAGTTCGGGCACCTCGGCCACCAGGCCCGCGAGGCGCGGAAAGCGCGCGGCGCGCGGCGCATCTCCCCATGCTGCGCGTGTGCGCACCCCGGCGTCGAGCCAGTCGGCCACCACGGCGAACGCCGCGGGTTCGAACGCGTCACGCGCGTCACCCGCCA
>JAYVCN010000265.1:0-5113 GCA_043749875.1 Candidatus Eiseniibacteriota bacterium
CCGGGATCGGTGCTGGTGGCCGCGCCGAGCACCACCTGGTAGGCGATGTCACCATCCTGGACCGCATCGTCCACGCCCGTGACCGTGACCGTCTGCGGCGCGCTCCAGTCGAGGGCGGTGAACGTGAGGCTGGCGGGCGAGACGCTGCCCTCTGCGGGGTTGTTGCTCGAGACCGGGATGACGACGTTCGCGGTGGGCTGGCTCGTGAGCTGTACCGTGAAGCTGGCGGTGCCGCCCGCTTCGCTGGTCACCAGGCCCGCGGTCGGCGTGACCGTAGTGCCCGCGACATCGTCGTCGGTGTTGGACACGGTGACGTTGGCCGGGACCAGGCTATTGTAGCCGGGGTCCGAGCTGGTCGCGGCGGCCATGTCGATGTGATAGGTCTGGTTGCCGTCGGCCACGAAGTCGTCGGCACCGGTCACGATGACGGTGTGGGGCAGGTTCCAGTCCGCCGGCGTGAATCTCAGGCTCGTCGGGCTCGGGTTGCCTTCGCCCGGCCGATCACTCGAAACCGAGCAGTTGACGTCCGCCGTCGGCTGGCTGTTGAGCCGGACGGTGAACGCCGCGGTGCCGCCGGCCTCGGTCGTGACCAACCCGGCCGTGGGCGTGACGGTGAAGCCGACCACGTCGTTGTCGGTGTTCGTGACCGAAACGTCGGCCGGGTTGAAGCCGGCGTAGTTGGGATCGACGCTGCTGGCGGCGCCGAGCACGATGCTGTACGCCACGCTGCCGTCCGCCACGAAGTCGTCCACGCCCGTGACCGTGACGGTCTGAGGCACGTTCCAGGCAGGCGGCGTGAACGTGATGCTGGCCTGGGCCACGGTGCCCTCTCCCACGTTGCTGCTGGAGAGGGGGATGGTGACGTCCGAGGTGGGCTGGCTGGTGAGCACGAGCGTGAACGTCGCCGTTGCGCCCGCCTCGCTGGTGACCAGGCCAGCGATCGGAGTCACCGTCACGCTGGCCACGTCGTCGTCCCTGTTCGTCACCGAGGGGTCCACTGGATTGAAGCCCGCATACAGGCCGTCGCCACTCACGACGGCGCCCGTGATGATGGAGTACGCCTGGTCGCCGTCCACCACGACGTCATTCACACCCGTCACCGTGACAGTCTGCGGCAGGTTCCAGTTCGCGGTCGTGAACGTGAGGCTGGCCGGGGACACGGTGCCCTCGGCCGTATTGCTGCTCGAGAGCGCGAAGCTCACATCCGCGGACGGCTGGCTCGTCAGTTGCGCCGTGAACGTGGCGGAGCCGCCCGCCTCGGTGGTGACGAGGCCGGCGGTCGGCGAGAGGGTCACGCCCACGACGTCGTCGTCGTTGTTCGTGGCGCTCACATCGGCCGCATTCATGCCCGTGTAGTTCACATCGGTGCTGGTCGCGGCGCCCGTGATCACGGTGTAGGCCCGGTTGCCGTCGACGACGAAGTCGTTGACACCAGTGAGCGTGACGGTCTGCGGGATGTTCCAGTTGGCGGCCGTGAGCGTCACGCTGGCCGGGGCGACCGTGCCCTCTGCGGTGTTGCTGCTGGACACCGGGATCACCACGTCGGCGTCCGGCTGGCTGGTGAGCCGCAGGGTGAACGTCGCGGTGCCGCCGGCCTCCGTCGTGACCAGGCCCGAGGTCGGCGCCACGGTGATGCCGGCGACGTCGTTGTCGGTGTTGGTGAGCGCGACGTCAGCACCGTCGCGACCCGAATACTGCGGGTCCGAGCTGACCGCCGGCTGCACCTGGATCGTGTACGCCTGCGGGCCATCGACCCGGAAGTCGTCCACGCCGTGAACGATGACATCCTGCGACACATTCCAATTGGCGGACGTGAACGTCAGGCTCGCTGGCGACGGCGAACCCTCACCCGGTCGCGAACTGACCAACGGAATGACCACGTTCGAGCTGGGCTGGTTTTGCAGAACGACCGTGAACAACGCGCTATCGCCCGCCTCGCTCGTGGTGAGCCCCGCGGTCGGGCCGACCACGATACCAGCGGCATCGATGGCGACCATGGCTCCCGAGAACTCGGACGTGTTCAAGAAGTCGTTCGACGTCGCCGTGGCGGTCACCACCTCACCGATCGCGACCGGGGCGGTCACCGTGGAGTCGAACACGGCATCACCGAGGCCGTTGGTCACCGCGTTCACGGTGCCTAGGTAGCGCTCGCCTTCCCCGTGCCCCGACGGGTCGGGGGTGGCGCTGGCATAGAGTTCGATTCGGAAGGACGTGCTGGGATCGCTGTTGAGCGATCCCTGCACGTGCAACGTCGCGCCGGTAGTGCGCGCCAGGATCAAGTCGGGGAAGTTCTGCAGTGAGTTGGGACCGGCGTCTGCGTCTTTCGGGTCGTTCGCCGTGATGCCGTCGTTCTTGAGATCGATGCCGAGCGCGCCGTTGGCGAAGATGGTGTTGGCCCGCATGGCGATGCCCTCGCCCGCGAGCGCGTCCGTGGCGATGCCGGCGCCGCCGTTGTGGGCGATGAGGTTGCCCTCGCCCACTCCCGGCCCGCCGATAGCGAGATTCGATCCGCCGAAGTCCGAATAAACGAACACGCCCGTGCCGGCATTCCCCACCGGGCTCGAACCGCTCGCGTCCATGCCGACGGTATTTCCCTTGAAGCTGTTCGCGAAGCCCGACATGCGCACGCCCGCGTCAGCGTTACCCGAGATGACGTTGCGCTCCCCAGCGCCGGCGCCACCCACGGTGATGTTGTTGCCGTTCACCTGGATGCCGGCGCTCGGCGTGACCAGCGAGCCATTGGGGATCGCGGCGGTGCCGGACGCATTGGTCCCCACGTAATTGCCGCGGATGCTGCCACCGGCCACAGTGAACTCGATGCGGATGCCGTCGGAGCCGTTGCCCGCGATGACGTTTCGCAGCTGCGAGGTGTTGCCGCCGATGACGGTGCCGCCCGACTGCACCGTGATGCCGTCGGCGATGTTCGCGAGGGCGGCCGAGCCGGCCGCATTGAGCCCGATCCAGTTGCCGGTCAGCGTGCAGTTGGCGGCCGAGACCATGATGCCGCTGCCACTGAACCCGCCAAGCGTGAGCCCGCGGACTTCGCAGCCCGCGACGTTCAGCACGAGACCGTTGACGCTCGGACCGGCCAGGCTACCGTCCACCGCGACCACCGGCGAGCCGGCGTAGCCCGGCTGCAGCGTCGCGTCGAGGATGACCGGGTCGCTGACGGCCGGGAGCGCGGCATCCGGCTGCAGCCGCGCGACGCCGGCGGTGAAGTAGTTGAGGGACGAGCGCAGGCCCGGCGCGTTGGTGCCGTTGGAGATCATCCAGATCGCGTGCTCGGTATTCGGCGCGAATCCCTGCTGCGCGAGACCATTGTTGCTCATCGCATTCGCATTCATGAGAAACTGCGTCAGCGAGCCGGGTCCGAACACGGTCGTGTTGACGATGAGGTCGAAATTGAAGCCGAAGTCCACTCCCGTGACCACCGAGTTGACCGTCGTGGGTCCCTGAACCAGCGCGGCGGTCTGCGCGTAGCCCGTCGGGCCGACAATGAACTGGAACGTGTTCACATCGATACGCGCACCCGAGTTGGCAGCGGGCGCGTCCGCTTCGGCCGGCGCGTGACCGCCCACCTCGTTCGTGACCGGCAGCGACACGCCGGTCCTCGCGTCCACGTGGAACGTGGGCGTCGCGAAGTTGATGCTCGCATTGTAGCCAGCACGCGACGAGGTCACCGTCCGGCTGATGACGCGCACGATGTAGAGGCGCGAGCCGACACCGTTGAACTTGTAGTCGCCCACGAGGTCGGTCGTCGTGGCGTTGACGAAGAAGCCGGTCGCGCCGTTGTACAGCTCGACACGCGCGCCGGTCTGCTTGATGCCGCCGGAGGTGAGCAGGCTGCGGCCTGCGCCCCCGCCATAGTTCGCGTCCTCGAAGACGGAGCCGGTGATGCTGCCGGCCTGTGCGAAGGATGGCGAGGACCCCGCCAGCACCAATGTCAGTATGAGCACCGCGAGCCGCGTCACCGCTGCGCGCAGCGGCTGGGCCGTGTCAAGAGTCCGCCCGTGAACGCGCGTTGCTCCGGCTTCCGTGCCGGTCTCGTTCGGGGTGTGCGATCGTGGGGAGAGAAGCGCTCGCATATCCGTCCTTTCGTGTGTCGGCATCGCGTCGTCCTGACGGCTGCTCGTCGCTGCAGCCTGCGGCGGGTCGTCCGGGGTGCTATCGAGAGCGTTCCATCTGTCGCGGGATACGCTGGGGGAATACGCGCGCGCGGAGGATGGAGCGGGCTTCAGTGGGACCGGTGGCACTACGAGAGTGAGACTTGAGAGCGCGCCCGGGTGAAATCCGGCGAGAACCCATGTGGGGCCAAGCCCATCATCGGCGGCTGGAGCTGCAGACTTGAGAACCCGTTCGCCCAGCAGGGGGACCAGCGCTGTCTCGGACCCCAGCCTCGCAGTCTCAGAATGCGCCGCCCAAGCAATTCCGGTGCGTCCATGAAGAAATGCCGCACGATGAAACGCAGTTCACCCTCGGTGTGTTTTTCGCCACAACGTAAGTGAACGAGTGTCGTGCGAGGTGCCGCCGGATTCGCCCGGCTGAACCGAGATCGGTTCAGTAGTCCCCCTCGTTCCTGGCCGGGTGTGACCGTCGCCGAGGTCACGCTTGCTGGTGCTCGGACGGCGAGCGTGATTGAATGCCGCGTATCCCATGATCCACTTCCCTGCCCGGCATTCCGCTGCGCGTGCGGCGCGCATCCCGTTCTCGCTCGTGGCGTTGCTGCCGGTGGTGCTCGCCGGCATGATCGCCGGATGCTCCGGGCCCGAGACGCGGCGCACGAGCCGCACGCCGGTGACGGTCGCACGCGCGGAGAGCCGCACCGTTCCTTACGAGCTCGATGCCAGCGGTACGGTGGAACCGGTGGCGTCCGCCGATGTCACCGCCCAGGTCGGCGGCTTGGTCACCGCGATCCCGTTCCGCGAGGGCGATGACGTGCGCGCGGGCGCGGTGCTGGTGCAGCTCGATGCGCGCGGGTTTGAGACCAGCGTGGCGCAGGCCGCGGCCGTGCTCGCGCGCGATCGCGCGCAGGCCAGGAGCGCCCGGCTGGATCTCGATCGCGCGGAGACGCTGGCGCGGCAGCAGTTGCTGGCCGCCGGCGCCCTGGACGAGA
>JAYVCN010000266.1:0-4861 GCA_043749875.1 Candidatus Eiseniibacteriota bacterium
ATGGCCACGCGGCCCAGGTGCGGCCCCGGCCCGGGTCGCTCATGCGCGTCACCACCTGCGGCGTCCCCATCTCGTTCGCGAGGTCGATCAGCCCCTTGAGCAAGCGGTCCTCGGGGCCGATCTGCGCCAGCAGCCGCAGTTGCGCCCGGTCCCCCTCGTGCACCTCGGCTGTGCCGGCGCCGGTGCGGATCACCAGCGCCTTGAGTGCGTCCTCGAGCTGATGTCGCGCGCCGGCCGACGGGAAGTCGTGCAGCGTCACCGCGCTCATGCGCGGCGAGAGTGAAGCCGGGATCGTTCGCGGTGCGAGTGGCGTGGATTCCGCGAGATCGGGCAGGGCCTCGTCCACGAGTGAATCCACCGCACCGGCCAACGATTGTTCGAGGGCTGCGGCGTGCAGCGCCAGCGAGGCATCCACCCCGGGCCGCGAAACATCGTCGCCGGCCGCGCGCCCGCGCAGATATTCGTCCGGGGTCACGTACGGGGTGCCGAGTGCGACCAACAGGCTCTCGAGCTGCGTGCGCCGCGAGCTCCGCTCGCCCACCACCGCGAGGTCGAAGATCTCGCGCGTCAGGTCCGCAAGATCGAGCGTGCGCGGCAACCCACACAGTTCCGCGACACGCACGCCCGGATCCTGCGGACCGTCACCCGCGACGAGGCGCACGCTGACGCCTGGCTGGGTGAACAGTTCCGGGATGAGGTCGGAGTCGTGCCAGTCGAAGTCGATGAGCAGCAGTCGGCGGGGCGCCGGTACGGCCGTGTCGTGCGGCTGAGTCGCCATGGGTGGCATGCGCCTCCGGGACGGAGTCGGGCTCACCCGCAGGCATCGGCCGGCCCGGCCCCGAGCCTGAGCGGATTGCGATCCGCGCGCCGCCGCGGGGCGCCCCCCGCGGTCCTATTCCTCGGGCGGCGCCGGCAGTGGGATGGCTTCGAGCGCGCGGTCGAGGATGCGCACCGGGAAGCGTTTCCGCACGTCGTCGAACCAGCGCGCCATCTGACGTTCCACGACGATCTTCCGCAACTCCTCCGTGCGGACCTGGATGCGGTCCGGCGCGGGCTCACGGCGCTCGACCAGGCGGACTCGCGCGAGACCGCCCGGCCAGCGCACCCAGCTGCTGACCTGCCCTGCCTTGAGCGCGGGCGGGCGGGTGTCCGAGCCGAACACCAACGAATCGAGTGACGCCGGGATGCTGCCCTTGTCCGTGGTCCCCGCCGCCGTCAGCTCATGCGAGCGGCTCAGCCCTCCCCACATCGTGCCCAGGCTGTCGAACGACCACCCGGCCGAAGCCAGCGAATCGAGTTCCGCCACCTTGGCCGCGAGTGCGCGCTCCCCCGCACCCTCCCGATAGGCCGCGATCACTCGCGTGCGAGCGTCCGCCCACGTCGGCTCCCCCCCGGCCGTGATCGAATCCACCCACGTGATCCAGTAGCCTTCGCCCTTGGACATCCAGTGGAACGGCATCACCTCGCCCGCCTTCATGGTGAACAGCTTCTCGAAGTAGCGGGTGAGCTGGTCGTTGGGCTGCCGTTCGTCCACCCCTTGCTGGTAGTCCCGCAACTCCAGCCCGAGTCGGGCGCCGATGGCCCGGCCCTGTTGCGCCGACTTGACGAAGCGCAGCAAGCTGTCCGCCCGGAGTTTCGCGAGCGTGTCCGCCTTGGTGCGCGCCAGGTCGCTGGCGACGATGCCGTACACCAGCTTGAGCGGCTGCATGTAAGGCGGCACGTGCTCGGTGCACTGGATGATGTGATATCCGACCTCGGTCTTCACCGGGCCGCCGAGCTCGCCTTCGTGCATGGCGAACACGGCGTTCTCGAATGGCTCGAGCATGGTGCCGCGAGCGAACACGCCGAGGTCGCCGCCCTTGTCCTTGGTCGCGGGATCGTCCGAGAAGCGCGCGGCGATCTCGTCGAAGTTCTCGCCGCCACGGATGCGAGCCAGCAACGAATCGGCACGCACGCGCGCCGCGCGGTCGGCGGCAGGCGTGCCGTTGATCGGCGAGATCAGAATGTGCTTGGCGCGCACCAGCTCTGGCGCCGAGTACTTCTCGATGTGGAGACGGTGCCAGCGCTCGACCTCGGCGCGGGTGAGCTTGACGCGCGCGATATCCGGCTGCGGGACCACCATACGCGTGAAGTGCACGACGCGGCCGCCGCCGAAGCGCTTGGGATCCGCCGCGAACAGTCGTCGCGCGCCGGCCTCCTCGATCGTGCGCCGCTGCGCGTCCAGTGCGACGCGCAATGCCGGCTCCACCTGTTCGAACGATGGCGTGTGCTTGGGGCTCCGGCTCACCACCTGCCAGACCAGGTAACCCCGGGCGTAGGGCGCCAGCCCGGCGCCGCGTGGCTCGCCCCGCTGCCACACGGTGTCGCTGAGCGCCGCCGCGGCGAAACCCGTGTCCACGTCGGCACCTATCGGGGCGGGCAGGGTCTCGCGCACCCGCAGCGCGGACTCGAGCGCGGGAGCGCGGCGACCCGCCGTCCACGCCTGGTACAGATCGTCGGCCTGACCGCGCGCGGTCTCGACTCGTTTGTCGCGCCGCCAGCGCAGGCGCACCTCGTCATGAACCTGTGCGAGCGTGCGCGCGACAATACTGCCGGAGCCGGGATCGAACGAGGAGAAGTCCGCCAGGTGGCCCCGGTACCAGTGATCGAGATCGGCCTCGCTGGGATCCGGAATGTGCACCGTGCCCGTGTCCACCGCCGTCCAGCGGAAGGTCCATGCCGGGCCCGACAGCGAATCGCGCAGGGTCTCGAACAACACGCGCCGTTCGCGTTCATCGTGGTGCAGCCGGGAATCCTCGCGCAACTTGCCGCGGATGTCGCGGGCGACGCTGGCGAGCGGCGCGATATGGCTCGGCTCGATCTGGTCCACGCGCACGACGAGGAACCCGTCGCTGCCCGCGACCGGTTCGCGCAGCAACGTGCCGGGGGCGGTCTTGAACACGGCGGCGTTCTGCGCAGCGGTCCCCTTCCAGTAGCCCGGAAAGTTGTCGGGGATCACGGTCACGTCCGTGCGTGGCCCGCCATAGGCTGCCGAGGCATCCTCCAGCCGGGCTCCGGCCTGGACCGCGGTCAGCACGCTGTCGGCGGCCTTCCGCATGCGCGCATTCCACGCCTCGCCGGCGCTGGGGTCGGTGCGCTCGAGTTGCGTCATGGGCGGCACGTTCACGAATACCACGCTCAACGCGGCGCGATCCGGGCGGCGCCACTGCGGCAGGTTGGCGCGGTAGTAGGCAAGCACCTCGCTCTCGCGCGGCTCGGGGTAGTTGCCGCTGAACTCGGACGCGCGCAGCGACAGGTCCTCGGTGATGGCCCGGCGCAGTTGGCGCACCGCCTTGGCGCGTACCACCTCGTCCGCGGGACGGAAGCGGCTCTGCAGCCGCTCGTCCAGCCGCCGCGCGGCGAGCTGCTCGCTCATGGCCGCGAGTGCCGCCTGGAACTTTCCCGCCTGCGAGGCGCGCGTGAGCTGCCAGCGCTGCGCATCGAACTGGCCGTTGGGACTGAAGAACGGGTCGGTCTTGAGCGCGGACTCCGCCTCGGCGCCCGTCACGGTGAGCCCCGTGCGCTTGGCTTCGAGCACGAGCAGGTTCAACCGGATGAGCGTCTCGAGCATCTGGCGGCGCAGCAGGTCCTTGAACTCCGCCGGGCGCTCGCCACCGCGCGCGGCCACCTGGGCTTGCACCACGGCGAGCCGGCGTTCGTATTCGTCGCGCTCGATGCGCCGCGTGCCGACCGTGGCCACCGCGGGCTTCGCGGGCTTCGCGGGCTTCGCGGCTGGGATCTGGGCCAGAGCGTGCAGCGCCGGTACCGCCAACAGCAACAGGACACCACTCGCGACCGTAGCCCGTGCGTTCACCGTTCATCCTCTCTGACGCGGCGCTTGACGCTGCAAGCAACCGACCCTAGCGTGCCGCGCCCATGTGGACACTCGAACGAGGCGCGGCGGTTCCATTCTGGCAGCCACGGGACGCCAGTCCCGGGGCCGTGCTGTTGTTCTCGACGCGGTGCGGAGGTTTCAGTCGCGCACCCTATGACTCCATGAACCTCGGCCGTTCGACGCAGGATGTCCCCGCCACCGTCACCGCGAACCGCGAGCGATTGCTCACGGCCGCGGTTCTGGACCCGCACCGACTCGCGACCGCGGGCCAGGTGCATGGCTCGAAGGTCGTGGAGGTGAGTGCACCGGGACACCATCCCGAGTGCGACGCGCTGCTGACGCGCACGCCCGGCGTGGTATTGGCGGTGACCACCGCCGATTGCATGTCGTTGCTCTATCGTGCCCCGGGCGTCGTGGCCGCCGCACACAGCGGCTGGCGCGGCACGGCCGGCGGGATGCCGGTCGCCGCGCTCGAGGCGGTGTGCCGGCTCGCCGGGTGCGCGCCCGATGCCGTGACCGTGGCGATCGGCCCCGCGATCCGGGGATGCTGCTACGAAGTCGGTGAAGATGTCGCCGGACACTTCCCGGCGACTGCGGTGCGCGCCACGGAGGGCCGGCCGAGGCTGGACCTGCCGACCGCTGCGACACTTGCCCTGTGTGCTGCCGGGGTCGCCCCCGCATCCATCCACGACACGGGCGCGTGCACCTACTGCGAACCTGCGTTGTACTTCTCCCACCGCCGCGATCACGGGATCACCGGGCGCCACTGGGGCGTCGCGGCACTTCGCGAGGAAGGCGGAGGGAGTTGAACGGGCGCGCAGTATAGCAGCGCCGGGCAACCGGGTCCGCCCGGCCTGATGTTCTTGACCGTGTCCTGATGCCACACGTAGCTTGGGCACCCTCCCCACCGGCCGCTCCTTCACTCCCGTTAAGAGCCGACGGCTGCAAAGTCCGGCTCGAGGATCCGATGCGACCACTGCTGAGCTT
>JAYVCN010000267.1:0-7303 GCA_043749875.1 Candidatus Eiseniibacteriota bacterium
GCCATCGCCGAAGAAGTTGAATGCCATGACGGTGAGGAAGATCGCGACGCCGGGTGCGAGCAACATCCACGGGAACGACGTCAGCACGCGCTGGCTGCGTGCGGCGTTCAGCATGTTGCCCCAGCTTGCAGCCGGAGGCTGCACACCGACGCCCAGAAAGCTAAGAAACACCTCGCCGAGGATGAAGCCCGGTACGGCCACGGTCGCGGCCACGATGGTGAACGACATGGTATTGGGCAGGATGTGCCGCACGATGATGCGCAGGCTCGAGGCGCCCAGCGCCTCGGCCGCAAGCACGTATTCCGCCTGCCGTAGTGACAGCACCATGCCGCGGATGACGCGCGCAAGGCCCGCCCAACCGATGAACGCCAGGATGGCAACGATGGCCAGATAGGTTTGCTGGCTCGGCAGGTCGAGTGGGAACACACCGCGCAGCGCAACGATCAGGTACAGGCCCGGAATGGACAGCAGCAGCTCGGTGCCGCGCATGATGACCACGTCCACCCAGCCGCCGAAGTATCCGCTGATGCCGCCCAGCAGCAGCCCGAGCGTGAACGAGATGGCGATCCCGACGATGCCGACCGTGAGCGAGACCTGCGAGCCGAACAACAGCCGCGTCCACACGTCACGCCCGGTGTCGTCGGCGCCGAGGATGAAGATTCGCCCCGGGGGTGCCACCCCGAACAGGTGCCGATCGCTCGGCAACAGTCCGAGCAGCCGATAGCGCGCGCCCTTCACGAACAGGCGCAGCGGGTAACGTCGCGAGCGGTCGACCGTGTAAGTCTGGTCGGCTCCCGAGACGCTGCCGTAGACGAACGGCTGCGCGTGCCAATGCCCGTCCGGGTCGCGCCAGTGGAGTGGCGTCGGCGGGTGGAAGAAGCGCTCACGGTCGATGTCGCTCTCGGCGTAGGGCGCGAGGAACGGGGCCAGGAGCGCCATTCCGTAGAGCAGCACCAGGAGCGCACCGCCCACCACGGCGAGCGGGCTGCGCTTGAGCTGGCGCCAGAAAAGCCATGCCGGCGAACGCACCGGGAGTGCCTGGAGCACCCCGGAGCCACCGGACGCACCGGGCTCACGCGCCGCACGGGACTCATTCATGGCGGATGCGCGGGTCGGCGATCACCAGCAGCACGTCGGCCACCAGGTTGCCGGCGATCAGCACCGCAGAGGCCATGAGCACAGAGCCCATCACCAGGTACTGGTCCTGCGTCTGCAGCGCTTCGAGCGTGAGGCTGCCGAGGCCCGGCCACGAGAAGATGGTCTCGGCGACGAACGAACCCGACACCAGCGCGCCGAGCGTGAACCCGAACAACGTGATGAGCGGGTTCAAGGCGTTCCGCAGCGCGTGTCGCGTCACCACCACGCGTTCTGGGAGTCCCTTGGCCCTGGCGGTGGTCACGTAGTCGAGCTGCAACTGATCCAACAGGTTCGCGCGCATCTGGCGCATGCGCCCGGCGAGCGGGATGAGCCCCACCACCAGCGCCGGCAGCAGCAGGTGGCGCATCAGGTCGCCGAGTTTCTGCAGCGGGGTGAAGTAGTCGAAGTCGAGACTACGCATGCCGCCGATCGGGAACCAGCCCGTGCTGGCCGCCAGCCACAGGAACAGGAGCCCCGACAGCACCTCCGGCACCGACAGGCTCAGGAAGGCGAAGAACGACAGCGAGCGATCGGTCCACGAGTACTGGCGCACCGCCGCCAGCACGCCGAGCGGGATGGCGAGGCCCCACGTCACCACCGCCGCGGCGCTCGCCAAGAGCAGCGTGTTCGCGAGCCCGTTCTTCAGCACCGCGAACACCGGCTGGTGGCGCGAGAACGATTCGCCGAAGTCGAGGTGCAGGAAGATGTTCTTGAGATACAGCAGGTACTGCACCCACCATGGCTGGTCGAGTCCGAACCGATGCCGCATCGCCTCGAGCGTCGCCGAGGAGATCTGGGGATTGTCCGCCATGGTGGCGAGGAAGTCCCCCGGCGCCAGCTGCAGCAGCACGAACGTCAGTGCCGAGATCCCGAGCAGGAGTGGGATCGTCTGCAGCAGGCGCCGGAGCAGGAAGGTCCGCATCCGGCCCGGATCAGCTCCGCTTGCGCGGGTGCTTCTGGAAGATGCGGTCGGCGTTCCACAGGATGCGATGCGGCATCGGGCTCGGGTGCACGTTGCCGAACAGGTCGCTGACGGGCAGGCGCATGAGCAGTGTCGGCAGCCACACCACGAGCGTCTCGTCGTTGAGCGTCTGCGACATGTCGTGGTACGCCGCCTTGCGGGCGGCGAGATCGGTCGTGCCGACGTTGCGCTGGAACATCGCGTCGATGCGGCCCTCCGCGGGCGTATCCGGCTTGCCCTCGGGCTGCTTGTTGTCCCAGAAATGCGTCAGGCCGCTCGATTTCCAGAAGTTGGCGCCCATGCCCGGATCCGATGGCACCGCCGAGCCCAACCCCCCCATGCAGGCCTCGTACTGATGGTCGCTGCGGGTCTTGCTCAGGAGCGTGTTGAAGTCGAGGCCGCTCGGCACGAGCTTGATGCCGACCTTGTTCAGGTCGTCCTGGATGAGCGTCGCCATGGACGCCCGCAGCTTGTTGTCGGCGTTGAAGATCACCGTGAACGACACCGGGTGCCCCGCGGCATCCTCGCGGATGCCATCGCCGTTCCGGTCCTTGAGCCCGAGCTTGTCGAGCAGCGCCTTCGCGGCTTCCGGGTCGTGGTCCGCCCCGGTGACGGTCGAGTCGTACCAGCGCGCGTTCCCCTGCGTCATGATCGACCAGCTCTTCACGCCATAGCCGTAGTAGGGACCCTTGATGATGGCATCGCGGTCGATGGCCATGGAGACGGCGCGGCGGAAGTCACGGTTCGCGAACCACGCGAACTTGTAGGGCTCGACCTCAGGCGCGCCCAACTTCTTGCCCTTCCCCGGCGTGCGCACGCGATTGAGGTTGAACCAGATGAAGTTGGTGTTGAACGACGGGCCGACGTCGTAGTTCGTGAAGCCCTTGGCCTGCGCGTCCGCCGTGTACTGCTTGTAGTCCTCCGCCTTGACGTTGTCGAGCCCGTCCAGCTCGCCGGCGTGGAACATCTGCGCGGCCACGTCCTGGTCCTTGGCCACCTTGAACACCACCTCATCGAGGTACGGCAGGCGCTTGCCCTTGCCGTCCACGCCGAACCAGTACGGGTTTCGCACCAGCACGGTGTTCTGGTTCTCGAGATACGACTTGAGCCGCCACGGTCCGCTCGTGACCAGGCTCTCGGGCGGCGTCGCGGTGGTGTAGCTGGAGGCGAAGTTCCCGGCCTTGAACGCCCGCTCGAGGATGTGCCGGGGCAGGACGCGGATGTTGCTGACGTGCGACAGCAAGAGCGCGTCCACCGCCGGTGCCGTGACCACGAACGTGTAGGAGTCGGGAGCGCTGTAGGTGTAGGCCACGGCCTTGCCGTTGATCGGCATGACGAGACCGTCCTGCATGGACGGATGCAGCGTCGAGTCCATGACCACGTCGAAACAGAACTTGACGTCATCACTGGTGATCGGGACGCCGTCCGAGAAACGTGCCCCGTGCCGCATGTGGAACGTGACCGTGCGGCCGCCGTCGGAGAACTCCCACGACTTGGCGAGCAGCGGGACGTCCTCCTGCGTGCGGTAGTCGATGTCGGTGAGCGATGCGAACAGCTGCTGCACGATCTCGTTCGAGGACGTCTCGTACTGCATGATGGAGTTGAACGTCTTGGGGCTGGCGGTCGCGCCGGCCACGAACCGGCCGCCGTAATGCCCCAGCTCGTCCGTCGCCATGGTCAGCGTGTCCTGAGGCAGCGGCAGCTTGTCCACGTAGCTCGCCCCGCCCCTCGCGCCGCCCCCGCAGCCCCAGCAGCCCAAGCATCCCAGGCAGAGCAGTCCCGCCTTCACCCAAGCCGAAGTCGTTCGCAGTCGCATTCCATCCTCCGTTCCGGGGTCGCCCGGTGCGTCGAGCTGGCGCAAGTCGTGGGCCAGCGGGGTCACAGCGCGCGGCAGTATAGGGAGCCGTCTGCGCGCGAGGCAATGTCAGGGCGACCGGCGCGGGACCGCGTCCAGCATGAGCGCGTGCGCCCCTTGCTCGCCGAGGAGCACCGGTGCATCGGGCAGCAACATGGCGAGCGTGGACGCCAGTCGATCCAGACTCCGATCCGCCCCGAGCCGCGCACCGGCCGTGGCCGCGCTCCGGCGCCACTGCGCACGCAATGGCTCACGCTCGGCCTCGGGCACCGCGACGTAATCCGCGAGGCGCGTGTGCGCGTCGCCCAGCAGCAGGCTGCCCTGCTGCAGCAGCGCGCCACGCACCACCCGCTGGGCGATCCCGGCGAGTTTGCGACCCTCGAGCACCAGCTCGTGCCGGGCCGTCGAGGCGAAGCACGGCGGGGCCGCGCCCGAGCGGGCGCGTGGCGAGCCAGGGCCGGGAGCCTTGCCCGGCGCCAGCGCCGCGGGCACGCCCATGACGGCCAAGGCCTGCGCGAGCAACCGTCCGGTGCGCTCGTAGGCTGCGGCCGGGGTCGCGGCCCAACCGTCCGCGGACAACGACGTCACGAGCGAGAAGGTCCACTCCTCCTCGTGCCAGATGGCGCGTCCACCGGTCGGCCGGCTCGCCCAGCGCACGCCATCGCGCACGAGCCGCGCGAGGTCCAGCTCGTCCCCCGGCACCTGGGCACGGCCAAGCGTGATGCCGGCCGGCGCGAACGTGAACAGGCGCAGCACCATGCCCGACAACTCGCCGAGAGCGGCGCGCTCGAGCAGTGCGGAGTCGCGCGCCATGTTCTCGGGTGCGTCATGCGGTCCGTCGTGCCACAGCGTCAGCGTCACGCTCGAGCCCGGTGAGCGGCCGCGCGCGCGAGCGGCCGCCTCACTTCATCCCGAGCCAATCCTGCAGCAGGAACTGGAAGCGCCCGATGAGCAGCGACAGGCGTGACATCACCGTGTAGCCGTAGCCCGCGCCGAAGGAGACCATGAGAAACATCACGCCGGTGCGCGCCATGACCGCGAGCGAGCCCTTGTGCTCACGGCTGTAGAAGAAGAACAGCAGCGACGTGAGCAGGCCGACCGTGAACACGATAGCGTTGAAGCTGCTCCAGAAATGGCCAGTCAGGAGCGGCTGCAGGCTGGCCTGCACCTGCGCCACCAGGTCGCCCTGCGCGAAGCCGGTGGTCTTGAGCCCGGCAAAGACGCCGATGATGATGGCCAGCGACCAGCGCGACATCCAGTCGATCTGCTTCACCAAGCGCGTGAACAGCAACAGCCCGAGCAGGGCAGGCAGCAGGAACCAGCCGCGGTAGTCCCCGAGCGCGCCCGCGAACGGGCCACCCGCCTGCACCACCACGGCGTGCGTGACCGGGTCGTGGCCGCTGAACGTGCGGACGAGCGGATCCCACAGGTTCGGGATCACCACGGTCCAGACGTTGAGCACGATGTAATAGCCGGCCGAGACCCCGACGAACAGGTGTTCAGCGAATTTGTAGAGCGGGTTGTCCTTGTAGAGGAACGAGAACACGAACAGCGTCAGCAGCGCCGCCAGCCACACGCCAAGATCATGGCTCGGGTTCATGCGGCGGGCCCTCCGCGCCGGGTCCACTGCACGACGTTGCCCATCACGATGCACAGCGCCACGAACACGTGCGCCAGCGACTGTGCATCCATGCCCCGTGTGGCCGAACCCTTTTCGCCGCGCAGCTTCTCGTACTCGGCCGCGCCGGCCATCCCACCGAGCAGCCCGCGCAGCTGGCCCGACTGCAGATACGGGTAGTACTCCGGCGCGCTCACTGCCGTGCAGCCGGACACCATCGGCAGATGGAAACGCGAGTTCACCTGCTGCACCCATTCCTTGGTGCCGGGATATCCGGACGAGATATTCACCAGCATCACGAAGCTCGAGTAGTCGCGCACGTCGCGCATCATCGGCAGAGACGCGGTGGCGTTGGCGCGCTCGTCCTGGGGAAACGCGTTGGCGACACCTTTCCCCATCAGCACCATCACCGCCTCGTTGCCGGCTTTGTAGCCGAGGTCCACGTAGTCCTTGCCATACACCGGGGCGATGCCGCGGGCGCGATACTCCGCCACCACGGATTCGAGCGTCTGATCGACGAGACTGGAACCGCCCGGCCACAGGCAGGTGATGACGATGCGACAGTGTTTGTCGAACAGCTGGCGGAGCGCGGTCTGCGTCATCGGTACGACCTCCGGCTTGGAGCCGGGATCGTAGTCGCACGACATCAGCACCATCGCGCCGTCGGGTAGCGCGGCGATGGCATCATGGAAGTTCTTGACCGGCGGGCTGGTCGTGAGCGGGAGCCCGAGCGGGTGGATGAGTGGGCCGAGCGTGAGCAGGCCGACGATGAGGAACAACCAACGGCGGTCGAGTTTCTCGAGCCAGGCGAAGTTCACGCTAGTCTCCCCCGCCAAGATAGGAGCGTTCGATGCCGAGGATGACGCGCAGTCCGGTCGCCATGACGCCCATCGCGGCCCCGATCAGGACCGCGCGTTTGGCCGCATTCTGCGGCACGTTCATGATCCAATCCTGCATCGACCCCAGCCGCAGCGGCTCCGGCAACCACGACGTCATCGCATTGCCCACCGGCACGCGGCCGAGCATGACGATGAGCGCCGCGACCGCGAGCAGGCCAGCCTCGAGCGTGCGGATGCGAAACGCGCGGAACGCAGCCGACGCGATGAAGAAGGCGAGCAGCGCGAACATGGTGCCCTGCATGGGCGAGTACACCTGATTGTAGAGGAACATCGACACGGTGCCGCCATCCTGCCACTGGCGGCCTTCCTTGAGACCGACGCCCACGGTGAACAGCAGCGACGCCACCAGCACGACCTTGTACGGCCAGTCCGGCTGACGCCGGGCGATGCCGTCGAGGTTGACGCGCAGAGCGTTCGCGCCGCCCAGCACGTAGCCGAACGCCACCACGATGACCGCGCACTGCTGCAGGAAGTCCGCGGGCACGCTGACCAGGTGGTGGGGCACGAAGAACGACAGGATCATGAACAACCCGATCACCGCCGTGAGCAGCAGAGGGAGTTCGCGTTTCATACCCGCCCCTATTGGGTCTGCATCCAGAGCTTGACCGAGTGGTTGCCCATGGTTTCGAGCACGCACCCGAGGAGGACCACCAGAATCACCAGGACCTTGAGCATGTCGGCGCCCTTCAAGCCCCCGACGAGTCGTGGCTCACCCGAAAGATAGGCGCTGGCCGCATACAGCTCCTCACCGATGAGCGTGTAGTCGCAGGCGACCACGAAGAACGGCAACTGGGCCACGTTCGCCGTGCCCGCCACTTGGATCGCGCCCGTGG
>JAYVCN010000268.1:0-4492 GCA_043749875.1 Candidatus Eiseniibacteriota bacterium
CGATCCTCTCCGCCGCGCTCGGGGCGCGGTGGCCATGGTTCAGCCGCCTGCGGTGACACCCGGTTTCGGAGGCGCCACGCGCGCAACACCCAGTTCGGGTTTCAGGACTTCGATGCGCAGGGCCTGCTTCTTCTTGTCCAGCCACTGGTCATAATTCTTCTTCATCAGCTCCTGCGTGAGTTGCGTCTGCGCGGCCTCGAATCCCTTTGGGTCACCCGAGTTGTGCTCGTCGACGCGGAACCACGCCACGCCCTGGGTCAACTGCAGCGTGTCGCTCAGCACGCCGACCTTGGCGGCGAACGCCTGCTGCACGAGACGCATCTCGGGCCCCAGGCCCGGCACGAACGGGTAACCCGGCGTGAGCGGGCCGCTGTCCTTGGTCCCGCCGTAGGGTGCTGCGAGCGAGTCGAGCGTCGCGCCCGCGGCGAGTGCGGTGCGGATCGCAGTCACCTTCCGGTCGAGCAGGTCCTTCCGTTTCGCGTCCTTCGTGTCCTCGATCGCCTTCGCCTTGACCTCGTCGAACTCCGCGGGCCGCTCTGGCAGCGTGCGCACGGGCCGCAGCAGGACGAAGCCGCGCCCCGCCCGGTAAGTCCGGGCTGCCCAGTGACCCACCGCGAGTTTCGCGAGGTCATCGGACAGGCCGGCGACGATGCCCAGGCTGCCGGCCGGTTCGCTGGCCGCGAACGGCGCGGTGGTCTGCACGCCGCCGTAGCGCGCAGCGAGGGGCTTGGCGTCTTTCGCAAGCGCCAGTCCCCGGCGCAACGCCAGCGCGCCGCGGCGGGCGGACGTGTCGGCGAGCGCGGCGGCGAGCGCGCTGCGGATCTCGTCGCGCGTCTCCGCGAACGGTCTCGTGCCCGCGGCCTTCCGCGCCTCGAGCCGGATGATGTGGTAGCCGAATTGCGTTTTCACGACCGGGCTCACCTCGCCGGCTTTGAGCGCGAACGCGGCGCGCTCGAAATCAGGGACCATGCGGCCGCGCCCGAACCAGCCCAGGTCACCGCCGGAAGTGGCCGCATTCGGCTCCTGCGAGAAGCGGCGTGCGAGTTCCACGAAGTCGGCGCCGTGACGGATCGCGGCCAGCAGCGAATCGGTGCGAGCTTTCGCTTTGGCCTCAGCGCCGGCGTCCCCAGCGCGCGGGATGATCAACAGGTGGCGCGCGTGGACCTGTTCTTCCTGATGATACCGGGCGAGGTTCCGCTGGTACTCGGCCTTGAGTTCCGCCTCGCTGAGGCGCACCGAGTCGGCCGGCGGGATCGGGACCAGCACGTAGTCGACCACGTACTGCACCGGTTTCACGTACTCAGTGCGGTGCGCGTCGAACCACACGTGACCTTCCTGCTCGTCCTTCAACCGGTTCTGCTCGGCGAACTCCGGCTCCACCCGGCCGCGCGCCAGCTCGAACGTGGGTACGTAGGCCGTGTCGACCGCGTCCACGCGCCACACGGTCGAATAGGCCCCGAACGCGCTCGGCCCCTGCACCTGGCCCCTCTGCGCCACGGCGTTCGCGCGGATCGCATCGATGATCGCGGGCGGGAACAGCGTGTCCGCCGGCGTGCCGGGCGCGAACGACAGTGTCTCGGCGGCCGCACCGTTCGCGCGCGCGAACGCTGCCACGTCGCGGGTCGCACCCAGGCCCGTGGCCAGCTTCTCCATCGTGCTTGCGATCCAGCGGTCGCGCTCATCCTCGGCCATGCGCCGATCCGCGACCCGCCGCAGCGAATCCGTGAGCGGTGGCAGCCAGGCACGCGAGGAATCGGCGAGGCCGTAGAGCGTGTGCCCGTGCGTCTGGTACCAGCGCGCGACCTCGGCATCTGGGATCGCTCGCGCCTTGTACGAGGCCATCTTGAGCGTGAGCCGGGTGACCGATGCGCGCGTGCCGCGATAGTGATCGCGATGCGCGTCGTAGTACGCACGCCGGTCGGCCTCGGCGGCGAGCCGGCGCTTCTCGGCGTCGGCGCGACGCTTGACGTCGCCGAGCACTGCGCGCAGCGGCGGCAACTGTTTGGGCTGGCGCTCGGCGATGCTGGCCACGATGACCGCGTCCGCGAGCCGGAACGGCCCGAGCACACGCAGGGATGGCAGTGAGTCGGCGTGCGCGATGGCTGCCGAAAGCTCGGGTACGCGACCCAGGCCGGGGACGAGCGGCGCACTCGCATCGAATAGCCCGGTGTCCAGCGTCTCGGCGCTCGAATCCGCCAGCGTGCCCGCGCGCAGGGAGTCCGCCAGTTGCCGTCCACGCGCGACCGCGAGCGATTCGGCTGCGACCCGCGTCGAGTCCCCGGCGGGCGGCAAAGCCAACCGGCGGTAGCGGAGCCGCAGTTGCGCGTGCTTCGTGAACTCGGCCGGATGCGCGTCGTAATACGCCTGCCACTCGGCTTCGGACGATTCGGGCTCGAGCGGCATGTCGCGACGTTGGAGCGCAAGAAAGTGAAACCGCACCTGCGCGTAGCGCTTCTCGAACTCCGCGCGCAGCTCGGCGCGCGACGGTGTGAAGCGTTCACGCAGCTGCTGGTCGAGCTTCATGCTCGCAGCGAACTCGCGCAGCTGTGGCAGCATGAGCCGATAGTTCGACTGTGGGCTTAGTTTGAACTCAGCAAGTTTTGAGGGGTCGAAGTGCCCGTCCGTCTGGAACGCGGGCTCCTGGTGCAGCAGCGCGTCGACCTCGTCGTCCGTCGCCGCCAACTTCTGCCGCTGCGCTTCGAGCGCGAGTACCTCGCGCCGGATCAGCTCATCGAGCACGGCCTGGCGCGCTGACTTGAGGATCTCGCCCTTGAAGTTGTCGCCGAGCTGGGCGCGCATGCGGACGAAGTACGGTCCCGCGATGCGATCGAACTGCGCTTGGGTGATCGCGCGGCCCTCGACGCGCGCGATGACCTGCGCGTCCGCGCCGGGCGCGGGCGCCGCCGGGTTCGACGCAGCCTGCCGCTGCGGGACGGCGGGCTGCGGCGCGGGCTGCGAGCCATTCGGCGCGCTGGTGCCGAACGGCGACGAGGTCTGGGCGAGCGCGCTGCCGAACGCGAACAAGGAGACGAGCACACACGGGCTCGCACGGCGGAACGCGTGCCCGCACGCACTCAGCAGGGTCATCAGGCGCATGGGGCGTCTCGGAAGTTTGGGAGTGGAGCGTGCCTCGATTGCAAGCGGCGGGGAAGTTAGCACCGGGCACGCGGGCTCAACAACCGTGCGACGCGGCCGCGGCCGGAAAGCCTATGCGTTCGCGTTACACATCCCAGCGCGCGGTCGCGTACGCCGGCCAGGCGCCCTCGCCCAGTCGTTCGCCGCCCACGCGCGACAGGGTCGAGAACAGCGTCAGGTCGGCGGACACGTTGCCGTCGATGCTGCGCAGTGCCTCCTCCAGCACCAGCAGCCGGCGGCGGATCTCGACAGCGTCGACGCGAGCGGCCAAATCTCTAAGTCGCGCGACCTGGTCACGGTTCACCAATTGCTCCGGGCCCGCGCCATAGCGGGTGCGCAGCAGGTCACGGAGCCACAGCTGGTGGAACTCGAGCGCCAATCGCAGCTTCTCGCGACCCGCCTTGCCGAACCCGGTCGCCTTCTGCACACCGGCCCACAGCGCGCCCGGGTCGCCCTTCAGCGCCGGCGCCAGCAGGGCCAGCGCGGCGTCGCGCTGGTCTTTCATACTCGGCTCGGCCCCCCGCATCGACAGCGCACGCCCGAGCGAGCCGCCCGACAGGGCCGCCAGCATGCGCGCGTCCTTCTCGTCCACGCCGGCCGAATGTTCAAGTGTCTCGCGCACGAGCGACTCCGACAGCGGCGCAAAGCGCACGCGCTGGCAGCGCGAGCGGATGGTCACCGGCACGCGCGACAGCCGCGCCGTGGTGAGCACCCACACGGTGGAGCCACCCGGTTCCTCCACCGATTTCAAGAGCGCGGAGAATTGGTCCTCCCGCATCCGATCACAGTCGCGCACCACCACGACCCGGCGCGACGCGGTATGCGGGCGGTAGCCCAGCTCGGCGATCAGCTCGCGCGTCTGCGAGATGCGGATACTTGCCGCCTTCTCGTACTGGAACACATACAGCGGATCCTCGCGCAGCGCCTGCATCATCTCGATGACGGTCGTCTCGAGCGTCTTCTCCTCACCGGAGAGCGGGAACAGGAACCGCAAGTCCGGATGCTGCAGCGTGCTCGACATGCGACACCCACGGCACTTCCCGCACGCGTCATCCCCAGCGGCGCCAGCGAATGCCAGAGGCGCATCGCCGAACAACGACGGCGCCGAATCCACTGGCGCCGCGCCATCCACGCGCTCGCACAGCGCAGCGCGAGCGAAAGCGAGAGCGGCCGTCGTCTTCCCGACACCATGCGGCCCATGGAACAAGTACGCGTTGGCGTAGCGCCCGCGCAGAACGATCCCGCGCAGGAACGACGACACTGCCGACTGCCCTAACAATCCGGCGAGGTTGACCGTGAGCATGCGGGAATACTACGGCACTCGCCGCCGGGTTTCACGACAGGGGGGAAGTGGGGG
>JAYVCN010000269.1:0-3080 GCA_043749875.1 Candidatus Eiseniibacteriota bacterium
TCGATCCGCTCATGGCGGCGGGCAACTGGACACCGGAGTTGCTGGCATTCGCCGGCGCGGACGACGTGCTCGGGGTCGCCGGTCGGCACGCGGGCGCGATCGAGTTCGAGCAGCTCGCTGCGGCCGACCCGGACGCGATCTGGATCACGCCCTGCGGCTTCGATCTCGCGCGCACGCGGGCCGAGCTGGCGCCGCTGACTTCGCACGCAGGATGGCCGGCGCTTCGCGCGGTACGCGAGGGCCAGGTGTTTCTCGGCGACGGCAATGCGCTGTTCAACCGGCCGGGCCCGCGCGTGGCCGAGACCCTCGAGTGCCTGGCCGAGGCGCTCCACCCGGGCGCGTTCCGCTACGGGCACGAGGGCACGGGCTGGGAGCGCTGGGAGAAGCTCAGTGCCCGTGCGCCGCAAGCGCGGGAGAATCACGGCTAGACACCATCGGTGCACTCCCGCGGACGACGGACCGCTCACCACAACCGACTTGCCGGCAGCCGGGTGATCTCCGCAGACGGCACGTTCGTCGCTGCGGCCCGGAGTTTCTGCCACTGGCCTCGGAGCCGGCGCACGCCGCCGGGCGACGCGGTGACGACGGTTCAGCGGCAGCGCATTCCGGCCGAAACCCCGTGAGATCGGCTGGCCGGGGGACCCATCCGTCCCAGTGGCGCCCCCGCGCGGGGAAAGCATACAGTCGCCCGTACCGGCCCCAGCCATGCCGGCGTCCACCCGAGCACCCCCGAGGATCCGATGAGCGAACCGAGCAAGCCGCACGTGAGCGAGCACGAGGCCCGCGCCGTCGCCGAGAGCGCGCGCGAGACGACCTGGGAAGCGCCATCGTTCGTGCGCGAGCTGTTCCTGGGCAAGCTGGATCTCAGGCTCATCCACCCGTGGCCGGAGCCGGACGCCGAGGAGCAGCAGCGCGCCGAGAAGTTCCTCGCCACGCTCGAGCGCTTCGTGCGCGAGCAGGTCGACGCCGAACGCATCGAACGCGACGCGCGCATCCCCGAGGCGACCATTCAGGGGTTGCGTGACATCGGAGCGTTCGGCATCAAGATCCCGCGCGAGTACGGCGGCCTCGAATTGTCGCAGTACACCTACTGCCGCGCCATGTCGCTGGTCTCCACGGTGAGTTCGCCGCTCGTGGCGCTGCTGTCGGCGCACCAGTCGATCGGCGTGCCCGGGCCGGTCAAGATGTTCGGCACGCCCGAGCAGAAGAAGCGCTTCCTGCCGCGGCTGGCGAAGGGCGCCATCTCGGCGTTCGCGCTGACGGAGATGGAGGTCGGCTCGGACCCCGCGCGCATGACCACCGTGGCGATGCCGACGTCGGATGGACTCGGTTGGATCCTGAACGGCGAGAAACTGTGGATCACGAACGGTACTGTCGCCGAACTCATGGTGGTGATGGCGCGCACGCCCGGCAAGGACGGCAAGCCCGGCCCGATCAGCGCGTTCATCGTGGAGATGAGTTGGCCCGGCGTCGAGGTGTCGCACCGGCTCGAGTTCATGGGCATCCGCGGGATCGAGAACGGCGTCATCCGCTTCACCAACGTGCGCGTTCCCAGGGAGAACCTGCTCTGGGGCGAGGGGAAGGGATTGAAGCTCGCGCTCATCACCTTGAATACCGGCCGCCTGACGCTGCCCGCGACCATGGCCGCGCTCGGCAAGTGGTGTCTCGGCATCTGCCGGCACTGGGCGAACGAGCGCGCGCAATGGGGCAAGGCGGTGGGTAAGCACGAGGCGGTGGCGCACATGCTCGCCAAGATGGCCGCCGACACGTACGCGATGGAAGCGGTCGCCGACCTGGGCTGCCTGCTTGCGGACAAGGGCAAGAGCGACATCCGGCTCGAGGCCGCGCTCGGCAAGCTGTGGAACACCGACGTGGGCTGGGCCCTGTGCGACGATGCCATGCAGATCCGCGGCGGCCGTGGCTATGAGACCGCGCCGAGCCTCGCCTCGCGCGGTGAGCCGGCGATCCCTCTGGAACGCGCGATGCGCGACCTGCGCATCAACCGCATCTTCGAGGGCTCGAATCAGGTCATGCGGCTGTTCATCGCCCGTGAGGCGCTCGATGTTCATTTGAAAGTCGCGGGAGACGTGGTCATGCCGGACGTCCCGTTCGGCAGGCGGCTCGCGGGCTTGGTGCGCTCCGGCGTGTTTTACGCTGGCTGGTACCCGAGCCGCTGGCTCGGCTGGGGGCACTGGCCGCAGTACGGCGAATTCGGTCCGCTGGCGGGCCATCTGCAGTGGGTCGAGCGCACGTCGCGCCGCCTGGCGCGGCAGCTGTTCCACCTGATGGTGCTGAACGGACCCGCGCTCGAACGCAAGCAGGGGCTGTTGTTCCGTGCCGTCGACGTGGGTGCCGAACTGTTCGCCATGACGGCGACCATCGTGCGCGCGCAACGCGACGTGAAGCGTGGCGTCGGCGCTGGCTCGCCCTACGAGCTGGCGGCCGCGTTCTGCCGCGCGTCACGACGCCGCGTGGAGGCGTTGTTCGCCGGCATCGCGTCCAATGACGACCCCGCCAACTACGCCACCGCCCGCGCCATGCTGGACGGTCGCTATACATGGCTCGAACAGGGCGTCGTGCCGGCGCCGACCGAGGCGGCTCCCGCCGAACCGGAGCGGAGCGTGGTGCTCGCGCGCTAACGCACCACTTCCAGCACCGCCACCCCGTCACCCGGTGCGGGCCGGGCGGTGAACACCAGCCGGACGCGCCGCTCTCGCGCCAAGGCGCCCGAGTCCAGCAGCGGGAGCAACTGCGGGCGGAGCGAACGGACGACGTATTCCTCGACCACGATGTGCGTGGCGCCACTTGCGCGCGCGTACGTGAGCAGGGTGTCGAGCGGCTCGTCGGGCAGCTGCACGTGCTGGCGCCTCGCAAAGAACGCCACGTAACTCTTGCGGTCCATGATCACCGCGTTCCCAGGCGTGTGCTGCGCGAGCCACATGCCCGCTCCGCGCATGGCGGTCATGGGGCCATCGTCGAACGCGAGCGCGAGGCGGCCCGCGGGCCCGACCCAGACGAGCAGCAATCCCACGAGCGCGGCCGCTGACGTCATCGCCAGTGCCGCCCGCGGTGCGCGCACG
>JAYVCN010000270.1:0-3694 GCA_043749875.1 Candidatus Eiseniibacteriota bacterium
GCCACCGACTCGCTGCGCACACGCGTGGTCGAGACCATGCTGCACGATTCGCAGAGTGCTCAGTACGTGCTGGCGCGCATCGGGCACAGTCCGGATGCGGTCGACCTCGTGCTGCAGGCGGCGGCCGCCGACAGCGCCGGCCGCGAGCACGTCATGACGCTCTTGAAGGGCATGCAGATGGCGATGAAGGCGGGCGGCACGCGCTAGTCCAACGGGTAGCCGGACTCGATCTGCGACCAGCTTGGCTGGGGCGAGCGGACTCGACCGCTAGGCGGCGTCGCGCATGTCGCGCTGGAGCTGCTCGATGGCCGCGCGCAGCGCCTCGAGTTTGCCCGCACGAGCGCGCAGCGTTTGCGTGACGCTTGCGCCCTCGCGGGTGACGCCGGACTCGTCGAGTCGCCGCGCGGCCTCCAGCAGGAGTCCTTCCGTGCCGTCGCGGATGGTGCGACCGCCGGTGGGCGGCTCGACCCGGAACTCGAACGTGCCTGCGTGCCAGGCGAAGACTCGATACGCCGCCTCCTCGCCCTGCTCAAGCCGTTCGTCCGCGGCGTCCGCGACCTGGCCGCGTTCGAAGCGGAGGAAACCCTTCCTGCCGCCGGACACCACGTGCAGGGTGCCGGTGGCGCCGTTCAGCATCAACAACTGGGCGAGGTCGAACAGTGACAGGAGCCCCAACTCTCCCATGATCACCGGGCGCGTGCTCATGCGGCCTCCATGTGTGCCAATGCCAACCCGGGCTGCTCCGACTTCGCGGTCAGGCCGGGATCGAATCGATGCAGCTCGGTGTGGCGCGCCAACCCTGCCGTTATCGGCACCGGTCGGCGTTTGCTGCAGCGGGGAGCGGCCGGATCGGCAGGCCCCTTGATCCGGGCGGAATTCGCGCAATCCCACGAGCGGGCGACGCCGCAGGGCTACAACCGTACCTCGTACTTCATCAATGGCGAGGACGACTTCTTCGCACTGGGCGGCGGCGACCGAGTGCTGCTCGTGAACAAGCGCCGCGTGCGTGACGTGCGGCTCGATGCTACGGGCGGTCGCGCGGCGGTCTGACCGGGCGCCGGATCCGCTGGAGCCGGTGCGCTCGTTCGACTACGGTGTGCGTGAATGTTGCGGCGTGCGAGGCCTCGCGCCGCCCCCGCGAACCCGCACGCCCGGAGTCCGCACCATGCTGGTGATGAAGTTCGGTGGCACCTCGGTGGGCATTCCCGCCAACTGCGAGCGCGCGCTTGAGATCGTACGCGAGCGAGCGGCACTCGATCCCGTGGTGGTGGTGAGCGCGCTTGCCGGCGTCACGAACCAGTTGGTCGAGCTGTGCCGGGCCGGGGTGTCGCGCGAGTTGTTGTTCGCGTCGCTCGAGGAGCGACACCGGGCGCACGCTCGTGCGCTGCGGCTGCCGGAGGCGGGAGTCGCGGCTCTGCTGGTGGAGCTGCGCGACGATCCGGCGTTCGCGTCCGGAGCGCCGAGCGTCTCGCGCGCCGACCGCGATCGCGTGCTGGCGTTCGGCGAGCGGCTGGCGGCGGAACTGTTCGCCGCGGCGCTCAGCGCGCGCGGCACGCCAGCGCACGCGGTGCACGCGGGCGACGCAGGCTTGGTGACGGACGACCGCTTCGGCCAGGCGCACCCCGCGCCCGAGGCGTACGCGAACCTGCGTGACGGGCTCGCAGATCGTGCGCGCATCCCGGTGGTCACGGGCTTCATCGGTCGCACGAGCGACGGCCGCACCACGACGCTCGGGCGCGGGGGCTCGGACTACTCGGCCGCGCTCATCGGCGCGGCGCTGGGTGCGAGCGAGATCCAGGTGTGGACCGACACCAGCGGCATGCTGTCCGCCGACCCGCGCGTCGTGCCCGAGGCGCGGCCAGTGCCGAGGATGTCGTTCTCCGAGGCGTGCGAGCTGGCCTATTTCGGTGCTCGCGTGCTGCACCCGAAGACGCTGCTGCCCGCCATGGAGTGCGGCATCCCGGTGCGCGTCTTGAACACCGCGCGGCCCACGGATCCGGGCTCGCTCATCACCACCGACAGCGATCCGTCGCCGCAAGGCTGGCGCGTCAAGTCGATCGCGTCCAAGAAGTCCATCACCGCGGTCACCATCGCGTCCACGCGCATGCTGCTTGCGCATGGTTTCCTTGCGCGCGTGTTCGAGGTGTTCGGCCGGCACCACGTGGTCGTCGACCTCGTGACGACATCAGAGGTGTCCATCTCGGTCACGGTGGACGACACGTCGCGATTGTCCGAGGCGGTGGCCGAGCTGGAATCGATCGGCGTCGTCGAGGTGCGCACCGGGCTCGCTGTGGTGGCGGTGGTGGGCGAGGGCGCGCCGACGCAGGTCGGGCTCGCCGGGCACGTGTTCACGCTGCTGGGCGGCGTGGGCGTGCCGGTGGAGATGATCTCGCAGGGGGCGTCGCGCGTGAACCTGTCGTTCGTGGTGGCCGAGGCGCACGCCGATCGCGTCGTGCGGCTGCTGCACCGCGGGCTGGGGTTGGATGCGGAGCTCGTGGGGGCGGGGGAGGCGGCGGCGCAGTGAACCACGGTGCGGGTTCGCAGGAGTTGCACCACCGGGCGGGCTGGTATGAAGTCTGTCGCATACCGCTGCAAGAGGGGTCGGATCGAACGGTCTCGAACGTCGTCCAGCGCAGTTTGACATTGATTCGCCTCGACGCCCGGAGCTTCGCCGCACACTTCGATTAGCATTTGACCCCGCGGGTTGGCCTCGCTGGGGTGACTGTTTTGTCTTGGAATCAAGTGGACGGTTGTGGACGCAATTGGTCGCTTACGTCGGCCCAATTCCGGCAAACTGCAACCTCGCGGCGTGTAGGGCACGCGACCGACGGGGCAGCGGGTTCCCAAGTGCAGAGGACCTCTGAGTCGAACTCACAACGACGATCCTCCGAGTCGCTGGGACACGCGCCAAACGACAGCCGCCGCCGGAGATACGTCCGGCGGCGGCTTCGTGTTGTCAGGGGGGCAGGCGAGGAGGCCAAGTGCGGCCAGCGGTGTGTCCGCCCGCATGGCGATTGCGCTGCTGCGCGCTGCGGCGAGTCGGGCGTAAAATGCCCGGAGGTGCTGACTGGTCGTTCGTCGTCTGCGCAGATGGATCTTCACGGCACGGCCGTCGGTCGAGTGGAGGAAAGGTCATGAGCGCCGCATGGTCACGCCTTGTGTTCTCCGTCCTTGTGGCGCTTCCCGCCCCGGTGGTCCTTGCGGCGAACCCGATTCAGGCGGAAAACGTAAAAGCCGGTACGCTGCAGTGGACCATCTCCAACGGCGCGACCAGCGGTGAAATCGAGGGCTATGCCTCCGCCACCAGCGTGGCGCATCGCAACAATCTCACTCTCTTCGTCAACACCGCTGCCAGCGGCTACTCGATCCAGTTTTTTCGAATGGGCTGGTACGGGGGCGACGGCGCTCGCGAGATGCTCGATCAAGGAGTTCGTCTTCCCGGCGCCGTCCAGCCGCCCCCCTATGTTGACCCATCCTCGGGCATGGTCGAGTGCGCGTGGAACCCTTCCTACACACTGGCCGTCCCGGATAGTTTCGTCAGCGGGATCTATCTCGCCAAGCTGACCGCGGAGGGAACCGGCAAACAGAGCTACATCAACTTTGTCGTCCGCGATGACTCTTCCACCTCGACCTATCTGTTCCAAGAATCGGTGGCCACCTACCAAGCCTATAACGTCTGGGGTGGGCGGTCACT
>JAYVCN010000271.1:0-3361 GCA_043749875.1 Candidatus Eiseniibacteriota bacterium
CGACTCGCTGTCCGCGCCGTTCCTGCTGCTGCTCGGGCTCGTGGGCGCGATGTCGTTCGCCTCCCTCGACACGCGCGACCAGGGCACCGGCGCGCGCGCGCGAGTGGCGCTTCAGGCGGGCTTCACGCTGGCCATGTTCGGGGCGCTGGTGTCGCAGCACGCGCTGCTGTTCCTGTTCGCGTGGGAGGGCATGACGTTGTTGTCAGCGCTGCTGGTCGCGCACGACGTGGGCAGCGCCCGCGCGCGCGGCGCGGCGTTCACGTACCTGACGCTGTCGCACGCCGGCACCGCGCTCGTGGCGCTGGCGTTGCTCACGCTCTCGGCGCGCGCGGGCGGGTTCACATTCGATACGCTGGCGGTGGCGTTCCAGCACCAGCCGCCGTCCGAGGCGGCGCGGCTGGCGTGGCTCTTCACCATCGGCTTCGCGGTGAAACTCGGCGTGGTGCCTCTGCACGTGTGGCTGCCGCTCGCGCATCCCGAAGCGCCGCCGAGCACATCGGCCATGTTATCGGGCGCGATGGTGAAGCTGGGGCTCTACGGCCTGCTCCGCTTCGCGTGGCAACTACCGGGCTCGCCACCGCCGCACTGGGGCACGGTGCTGCTGCTCTTTGGAATAGCCACCGCGTTGACGGGCGCGCTCTATGCGACGGTCGAGAGCGACGCCAAGCGGCTGCTGGCGTGGTCCACGGTCAAGCACGCGGGACTGCTCACGCTCTCCACCGGACTCGCCGCGCTGCTCGCCGCGACCGGGCGCCCTGATCTCGCGGGACTCGCATTGTCCGCCGTGTTCATCCACGCGCTGGGGCATGGGCTGGCCAAGAGCGCCGCGTTTCTCGCCATCGGCGAGGCGGTGCATGCCGCGGGCTCGCGGAGCCTCGAATCGCTCGGCGGCCTCGCCGTGCGCATGCCGGGCGTGTCGAGCGCGGCGCTGCTTTCCGTGCTGGCGCTGGCCGGGCTGCCGCTCTTCTCATGCTTCGCGGGCGAATGGCTCACGTACCAGGCGCTGATCCTCGGCTACTCCGCGGGCGCGGGCGAGCTGCGGCTGCTGGCGCCGTTCGCGGGCGCGGGGCTGGCGCTCGCGAGCGCGCTGACGCTGGCGGCGATGGTGAAGTTGTACGGCATCGCGTTCCTCGGACGGCCACGCAGCGAAGCCGCCGCGGCAGCGCACGACGCGCCGCCGGCGGTGTCGCACGCGCTGTTCGCGGCGGCGCTGCTGCCGCTCGCGGCCGGCATCGGCGCACCGTGGATCGCGGGCTGCTTCGCGCGGCCGGTGGCGCTGCTGCTGCCCGGATTCGACGCCAGTACGCTCGTCGGCGCGGGCGGGTTCACACTCGAACCGGCCGGGCTCGCGCGCTCGAGCGTGTCGCCGTTCACGGTCGCGGTCATGGTGAGCATGTTCGTGGCGTTCGCCGTGCTGTGGCTTCGCAGCACCGGCGTCGCCCGCGCAATACGGCGCGCGCCGTCGTGGGCTGGCGGTACCCAGCTTGACGCACGCATGCAGTACTCCGCGCTCGGCTTCACCAAGCCGCTCCGGCTCGTGTTCAAGCCCGTGCTCATGGCGGAGAGCGAGCTTGAAGTGCTTGAAGAGGGCTCGCCCTACTTCGCACGGAAACTCCGGCACCGGTCGGGCGTGCCCGAGCTGATCGAGCGCGCCATCTACACGCCGGTGGTGCAGGGAGTGCTGTGGATGAGCGCGCGAGCGCGACAGCTACAAGCCGGGAGCCTGCACCTTTACCTGGGCTACCTGCTCATCACGCTCGTGGCGCTCCTATTGTGGGCGCGCTAGATGCGTGACGCGCTGCTGGTCGTCGGCCAGACGCTGCTGCTGGTGCTGTTGGCGCCGCTCTGGTCAGGACTCGTCGCAGCGCTGAAGGCCCGGTTACAGATGCGCCGTGGCGCACCGGTGTGGCAGCGCTGGAACGACCTCTTGAAGCTCGCGGCCAAGGAGACCGTGCTGAGCGCGGACGCCTCCCCGCTCGCGCGCTTCGCGCCGTATTTGGTACTGGCGGCGTCGTTCACGGTGTGCGCATGGACGCCGGTGCTCTCGACGCGCGACGGCTTGGGTTTCGCAGGCGACCTGGTCATGACCGTGGCGCTGTTCGCCTCTGTGCGCGTGCTGCTGGCGTTGCTGGCGCTCGAGTGCGGCACGACGTTCGGCGGCATGGCGTCGAGCCGACACCTGGCGCTCTCGGCGCTCGGTGAGCCCGCGATGATCCTGAGCGTGTTCACGCTCGCCATCGGCGCGGGCAGCACGCAGCTCTCGCGCATCAGCGCCTCGGTGGCGGCAGCGCCCGCGCAGTGGCTGTCGCCGTCGCATCTCCTCGCGCTCACCGCCATGTGGCTGGTGGTGCTGTCCGAGACGGGACGCATCCCTGTGGACAACCCGGCGACGCACCTGGAACTCACCATGGTGCACGAGGGCATGGTGCTGGACGTGTCGGGCCGGCACCTGGCGCTGCTCGAGTGGGCCGCGCACGCGCGCACGCTGGTGCTGCTGACACTGGTCGCCAACCTGTTCATGCCGTGGGGCATCGCGGCCGAACCGACGCTGGCGACGGTGGGCGTGGCGCTGGCAGCTTGGCTGGCCAAGCTGCTGCTGTTCGCGGTGGTGGTCGCTGTGACCGAGTCGGTGACCGCGCGCATGCGGCTGTTCCGCGTGCCCGAGTTCCTCGGCATGGCGTTCCTGCTGGCGCTGCTGGCGCTGTCCACGGATTCGTTGCTGCGCGGATGAACCTGCTCCCGGACTGGCTGCCGCGCAGCAACACCGTCAACCTGCTGGCGGGCGCGTTTTTGCTCACGTCGCTGCTGGTGGTGTCGCGGCGCCGGCAGCTCGAGTGCGTGAGCGCGCTGCGCCTGAACGCCGTGGCCCTCGCATTGATCGCCATCACCGTGGCGCTCGCCACGCGCACGTGGCACATCGCGCTGGCGGGCGTGCTGGCGCTGGTGGTCAAGGCCGGCATCATTCCGATGCTGCTCGCCACGCGCGCGCGCCGCGCCAGCACCGCCAGCGCCGACGTGCGCGCGCTGGTGAGTCTGCCCGCGGGCGCGCTGATCTGCGGCGGGCTGGTGGTGCTGGCGTTCAGCCAGACGCGCGCGTTGTTCGGATCGAAGCTCGACATCCTGGCGGCGTGCCTGCCCATCTCGGTGGCGGTCATCCTGATCGGGCTGTTCGTGATGGTGACGCGCCGCCAGGCCTTGATGCAGGTGGTCGGGCTGGTGCTGCTCGAGAACGCCATCTTCCTCGCCGCGGTCTCGCTCACTTATGGCATGCCACTCGTGGTCGAGATCGGCGTGCTGCTCGACCTCATGGCCGGCGTGGTGGTGCTGGGGCTGTTCGTGCAACGGCTCGAGGAGGCGCTGG
>JAYVCN010000272.1:0-4360 GCA_043749875.1 Candidatus Eiseniibacteriota bacterium
CCCCCCCTGGGCGCTCCAGCAGGAGCAACAGATGGAGAGTCAGCCCCGCAAAGCTCGAGAAAGACTCTGCCGTGACGCCTTCAAAGCCGGGAAAAACCCGCCAACGAGCCCGAGCACCGCAGCAAACAGCACCCCCTGGAGCAGGATCTGCGGAGTGATCCGGAACTGGAACGCCATCTCGGAGAACGACTGGAAGTTCGTAGTGCTCGAGGTGATGCCGTTCATGGGCAGCGACAGCACGCAACCGACGAGTCCGCCGATGACCGCGATGATGACCGACTCGACCACGAACGACAGCATGACCGAACCCGGCCCGAAGCCGAGCACCAGCAGCGTCGCGATCTCGCGCGTGCGCGCGCCGATGGATGCGTACATCGTGTTGGCCGCTCCGAACACAGCCCCGACCGCCATGATGACCGTGATGAACGTGCCGATGGCCGTGATGAGGACGGTGAACAGCTCGCTCTGGGCCGCGTAGAACTCGCGCTCGCGCTTGACCTGGATCTGAAGTCGCGGGTCGGCCTCGAGCGCCTTCTTGGTCTGCTCATATCGCGAGGGATCCTTCATGCGGAACACGAATGTCTGAAAATAGCCGTCGCGGTGCAGCGCCGGCATGAGCACGTTGGCGTCGCCCCAGATCTCCGATTCGAACGCCGAGCCGGCAGCGGTGAACTGGCCCACGACGGTGAAGTCGCGCTGCTCGAAGCGCAGCTTGTCGCCGATATTGCAGTTGGCGAAGCGGCCCGCGATGCGCCGGGCGACGATGATCTCGTCGGTGCCGGGCGTGAACATGCGCCCCGCCACCATCGTGACGCCGCCGCGCAGGTCGGGGGCCGCCGGGTCCACGCCGCGCAGCATGATGTTGGACGAGCCCGTCTGGCCGAGGCGCTGCTTGCTCACCACGATCACCATCTCGGCGCTGGCGCGCGGACGACCATCCGGACCCACGGCCACCGCCGGGTTCGCCCTCAAGATGTTCGCGTTCTCGAGCGTGATGCCGCTCGAGATCTCGCTGTCGGCACCCTTGCGCAATACCAGGATGTTGTCCGGGGCGCCGGTGGAGATGAGCGAGGCGCGGAACCCGGCCGCCAGCGCCAGGGCGCCGATGTAGATGGCCACCGTGAGCCCGATGCCGACCGCCGTGGTGGCGGTGGACACGGGCCGCATGGTGACGCTGCGCAGGTTGTACATGAATGGAATGGTCATAGGTCCCTTTACTCGACGCGCCGGAGCGCGTCCACGATGCGCAGACGCGAAGCCTGCACCGCGGGAGTGAGTCCGCTGATCGCGCCGATCACGACCGCGATCGCAACGCCGGTGAGCACCGTGCCCCAGTACACCGACATCGGGGGCAGGAACGTGCCGAAGATCGCGCGGCCCTCGACCATGGCCTTGGCACCGAGCGCACCCAGCAGTCCGCCACCCAGTGTGATGATAGCGGCCTCGGCCACCACCATCGTGAACACCGCGCCGTCGGTGAAGCCGAGCGTCTTCAACACGCCGACCTCGCTCGTGCGCTCGCGCACGGACGTCATCATGGTGTTGGCGGCGATGAGCAGGATGCTGAACACGATCGCCAGACCGACGATACGCAACACGAACGGGATGTTGCCGTACATGCTCACGAAGCTGGCCTGGAATGCCTGCTCCGTCTCGGTGAGCGTCGACGGGGCCGCGTTCTCGAACATCGCATCCACCGTGTGCGCGACCGCGCTGGCCTGGGATGGGTCAGAGAGCTCGAGGATGTAGGTGCCGACCGGGTTCTGCCCGCCCATGCCCTTCTGGCTCAGGTAGTCATAGTGGAAGAACATGGCCTCCTCGCCGAACGACTTCTTCTTCGCGCGATACACCGCGCGAATGGTGAACGGCCAGTCGCCGGGGAAGATCGTGCCGGCGAGCGTCACGGTCTGTCCGAGCTTCCAGTGCTTCTTGAGCAGCAGCTTCTCGCCCACCACACAGGCGGTCCGTTCGAGGGAATAGGCGCTCAGCTTGGGGTTGGTGCCCTCCGGCAGAGCCACCTCGGCCTGCGCCGGCGAAGCCTGCACGATGTCGAGGTCGTTGGCGTAGAGGCCATACCACGGCTCGTCCACCGCGAACTGCGCGAAGAAACCGTGTGGATCGGCCGGATCCTGCGCGCCGAACCAGTTCTGCACCGCCACGCGCTTCACCCCGGGCACCGCCTCGATCCGCTGTCGGTACGCCATCGGGATCCACTGCACCAGTGAGATCTTGTTGCGCGTCACGAGTCGCGACTCGCTGCCCACCTTGATGGATTCTTGAAGTGTGTCGAGCACGCCGCCGAGGGTACAGAACAAGAACAACGCCACCGCCACGCTCGCCATGGTGAGGAACGTGCGCAACGGGTTGCGGAACAGGTTCACGATCACCAGCTTGAACATGCGCGCCTCCTCAGGCCGTGAGAACGCCCTTGTCGAGGTGGTACTGGCGCGTCGCGCGTTCGGCCGCGTGCGGGTCGTGCGTCACCATGACGATGGTCTTCTTGAACTCCTTGTTGAGCCGCTCGAGCAGCTGCAGCACGTCCTCGGCGGACTTGCGGTCGAGGTCGCCGGTGGGCTCGTCCGCCAGCAGCACCTTGGGGTCGGACACCAGCGCGCGCGCGATCCCCACGCGCTGCTCCTGGCCGCCCGAGAGCTGCCGCGGGTAGTGCTTGAGCCTGTCCCCCAGGCCCACGAGCTGCAGCGCCGTCGTGGCGCGCTTGCGGCGCTCGGCGCCGCTCATCTTGACCAGCAACAGCGGCAGCTCGACGTTCTCGAGCGCGGTGAGCACGGGAATCAGGTTGTAGAGCTGGAAGATGTAGCCAATCGAAGTGGACCGCCAGCGCGCGAGCTGGTTGCTCTTCATGCGCGCGATATTCGTACCCGCGACCGTGATGTCACCCGAGGTGGGTTGGTCGACGCCGCCGATCAGGTTCAAGAGCGTGGTCTTGCCCGAACCGGACGGCCCCATGAGCGCCATGAACTCGCCATCGGCGATGGTGAGCGAGAGGCCATCCAGCACGCGCACCTCCTCGGCGTCGCGGCGATACACCTTCACCACGTTCTTGACTTCGACCGATGCCATGCGTGCTCCTCCGTTGCGGGCGATTCAGCGCCCGACGAGCTTCACCTTGCTGCCGTTCTTGAGCCCTGCAGGAGCGGACAACACCAGGCTCTCGCCGCCCGCGAGGCCCTGCCGTACCTCGATGCGATCGCCCCGTTGCGGGCCCACGCCCACACTCTGCTGCCGCACCTTGCCAGCCTCGACCACCCACACGGAGGCCTTGCCGCCGGTCTCGGTGATCGCGGCCTGTGGCACGAACACGCGCCGAGGTGCTGCCTGTGCTTCCGCGCCGTGCGCCTCGAACACTACTTTGGCGCCCATCTCCGGCAGGATGCGCGGGTCGTGGTCGAGGATCGAGACCTTGACCAACACCGTCGCCTTCTGGCGGTCGGCGGTGGGCACCACCTGGCGCACGCGGCCGCTGAACGACGTGTCCGGGTAGGCATCCAGCGTGATGCGTGCAGGCTGGTCGTTGCGGACCTGTGCGATGTACGCCTCGTTCACATCCACCTCGACCTCCAGCGTGGACAGGTCCGCCATGGTGACGATGGCCGTGCGCGTGAGGCCGCCGCCCGCGGACGACGGCGCCACGATCTCGCCCACCTCGGCGTCGCGTCGCAGCACGGTGCCGCTGAACGGCGCACGCACGCGCGTGTTCTCGAAGTTGGCCTGCGCGAGCCCGGCCTGCGCGCGCGCGGCGTTGGCCTGCGCCGCCGTCACCTCGAGCTTGGTCTGTGCATTCTCGATGTCGGCATCGGACAGCAGGTTCTGGGTCCGCAGCGCCTGGGCGCGCTTGAGTTCGCGCTGCGCCTGCACGCTCTGCGCCTCGAGTTGCGCGAGCGTGGCCTGCGCCGCGGTCACGGCGGCTGCATAATCGGCGCTTTCGAGTTTCGCGATCACCTCGCCCACGCGCACGCGCGAGCCCTCGGTGACGTTGGTCCATGCCAGCCGGCCGAGGATCTTGCTCGACACGCTGGCCTTCGTGCGCGCCACCACATAGCCATTGGCGCTGATGCCCTCACCCGACACGCTGCCGCCGCCCGTGGCCTCGGCGGTGCCGACGCTCACCGTCACCGCGCTGGCGCCGCGTGACAGGCGCAGGCCGATGAAGCCCGCCACGACCACGATCAGAAACATGATCGCGCCGAGCAGCAGCGGCGGTGTACCAGTGCGCTGCGGCGGCGGAGAACGGTCGATGCGCAGCGACGACAGGTCGGTCTTGCTATCCATTGAGATGGAGTCCGCACGGTTCGGGGGCAGAGGAGGGCTTGCGAAGCGTGCGAGTGTGTCCAGCTTCCGC
>JAYVCN010000273.1:0-6651 GCA_043749875.1 Candidatus Eiseniibacteriota bacterium
CGCGCGTTCGAGCTGGCGCCGCGGCTCGACGAACCAGTGCGCGCGTTCTCGCACGGCATGCGGAAGAAGCTGTCGTTCCTCGCCGCCGTGCTGCACCGCCCGGCGGTGCTGTTGTGCGACGAGGCGCTGGAGGGATTCGACGCGCCCTCGGCGCTCGCGGCCAAAACCGAGCTGCGCCAGCTCGCCAGCGCCGGCAGCGCCATCCTGTTCTCGAGCCACGTCACCGAGACCGTGGAACGCCTGTGTGACCGCGTCGTGCTGTTGCACGCGGGCCGGGTCGCGCGTGAACTGACCCGCGCTGAGTGGGGCGCCGGCGACGATCTGCATTCCCCGCTCGAACGCGTGTTCCTCGAGCTGCTCCGATCGACCCCGGCGGAGGAAGTGTCATAATGTCACGTATCTCATCGAGTATGCTGTTGCGTATGCCTTCGCGCATGCTGCTTCGCATGGCGTGTCCCGCCGCCCTGTGCCTGCTCCTCGCCCCGCTCGTCGCGCACGCTGCGGGAATCCCGGCGCCGCCGCAGATCCTCGCCATGTGGAACGACAAGGACGGCGCGTCCGTGCGCGCCGACCTGCGCCGATTCGCCGCCGCGGGTGAGCGTCCGGGCGCCACTGCCAGCGACCGACTCAACGCCGGCGAAGCGGCATACTGGCTGGGCGTGCAGGATGCACGTGCCGGGCGCGCCGACAGCGCGCTGGCGACGTGGCAGCGCGCGGTACGGCTGCGCGGCGACTTCGATGAGGGCTTCGCGCTGATCGATGCGTGGTTCCAGCGCGGCAACGCGAACGAACTCAGCCAGGCGCGTGGTCTGGCGCAGGAGTTGGCCGAACAATCGAACGTCTCGCTACCGCAGCGCTCCCCCGAGGCCCATGCGCGCCTGGCGTGGGCGCTCTACCGCCTCGGCCACGCCGACAGTGCGTGGGCGGAGGTCCGCGACTACTGTCTTGAGGTGCATCGTCGGCCTCGCTGGACGCGACGCTTCGCAGACATCGAGCTCGCGGCCGGCGACACGGCCACAGCTTGGCGCTGGCTGGTCGTGCTGTCGGCGCGCACACGCCGGCGCGACCCCGAACTCGAGGCGCTGCTCACGCGCGTGCAGCGTGCGCTCCGGTACAGCGAGGAGCGGCGCCAGGTGTCGGTGAGCATGGTGCTCGACCGTGTCGAAGCCGAGGAGCGGACGTTCGCGAATAAGCTCGGCGGTCGCGTCGAGACGTTGACTGCCAAGGATGGGTTCCCGCTTCAGGTTTTCACGTTCCCCGCCGCCCGCGACAGCGCGCGGCGCGCGCCGTGCCTGTTCGTGCTGTCGCCCGCCGACACGGTCGCAGCCATGGATTCGCTGGTCGCAGCGCTCACGCGCAGCGGCCACCCGGTCGCGTTGCTCGCGCCGCGCGGAACATTCGGTTCGCTCGGTACGGGCGCTTACGGCCCCGAGGCCTGGTTTGGACAGGACGCGAAGTTCGAGGCTCTGACGACCACGGACGCAGGGCTGGTCATAGATGCGCTCGCGAAGCGTGCCGACTTCGCCGGCGGCGCCTGGATCGTGGGCGCGGTGGCGGAACGCGCGATGGTCGGCCTGGCCGTGGCGCGCGCGCGCAAGAACACGCCGGCATTGCTGCTGCTGGCACCGCACGTGCCGCTGGTGGAGCTGGCCGAATACCGGGCGCGACTGCGCGTCCTCAAGACCCGCACGTTCGTCCAGGTCTCGCCCGAGGAACCCAACGCGCTCGAATTCGGCGACCTGCTCGCGCGCGACACGCCGCAGGGCCAGGTGCGCGTCGCGGACTCCGGGCTTGCCGGGCGCGGTGCGGGCATCTTCCGCGGCGATAGCAAAGTGGCGGACCGGTTGCTGGCGTGGCTCGCGCAGCGCGCTGCGACGAAGTGAAGCGGGCCGGCCCTGCGCGTCAGCCCGCGCCTGATACGATTCCCTCCTGCCGCCACTCCACCCGCAGGACCGCCGTCAAGATGAGTACCGCCCCCACCCACCAGCGCAGGTCGAAGTGTTCCCCGCCGAGCGTGAGCGCGAACAGCAGCGCGAACACCGGCTCGAGCGCGAACAGCAACCCGACCCGACCCGCCGACAGCGAACGCTGGGCGTACACTTGCAGGAGCGGCGCCAGCGTACTGCCCGCGACGGCAAGATAGCTGAAGCGCCACCGGTCGGCGCCCGCGAACAGTGCGGCGGCCGCGTGCGGCGGGCCGGCGAACGGCAGCAGGATCGCCGCGGCCGTGAACGATTGCACGCACACCAGCGCCACCGGGTCGGCGCCGGCCGCGAAGCGCGCCACGCCCACGATCTGCAGCGCGAACAGCGCTGCGCCCGCGAGCGTCCACAGCTCCCCCACCCCGAGCGCGAGTCCCGCGCGCAGCGACAGCAATGCCGAGCCCGCCATGGCGAGCGCGATGCCGCCGACAAGGCGGGCGCCGGGCCGCTGGCCGAGCAGCGGCCACGCCCAGAACGCGGCCAGCAGCGTGCCGGCGCACGTCAGGAACGCCGACGTGCCGGCGGCGGTCGTGCGCAGGCCCACCGCCTGGAAGTAGAAGCCGCCCACCATGAGCACGCCCGACACCAGCCCACCGGTGACGTCGTGGCGTGACGGGCGCTTGCGCCGCAGCAACAGCACGAGCGCGAACAGCACGCCCGCGGCCGCGAACCGCCACGCCACCAGGGTGGCGGGTGGCACCGCCGCGACGCTATCGCGGATCGCCACGAACGTTCCGCCCCACAGGAGCGTGGCGCCGACCATCGCGGCGAGGGCGCGGCGTTCGGCGGCGAGCGGGCTCATCCGGGCGCGACCGTGACGCGTCGCAACACCGCAGACCACGGCAGCGGAGACCGCAAGCTCATGCCCGAGGACGCGGCGCGGCGCGGCGGCGGCGCGGGGTGCGCGTGCGCGCGTGCGTCAGTGCGTACGACAGGCTCTCGAACTCCATGGTCATGTCCACCGTACGCAGCGTCACCGCAGCGGGCACACGGAGCTTGCGCGGCGCGAAGTTCAGGATCCCCTGCACGCCGGCCGCGACCAGCGCGTCGGCCACTTCCTGCGCGGCGCGCACCGGGGTGGCGATGACGCCGATCTCGAACGCGTCTTTGGCTGACAGGGCCCCCAACTGCGACACCGGGCGCACCACGAGTCCTTCCAGCGTGCGGCCCACGCGCGCGGCATCGGCGTCGAACACCGCCACGATGTCGAAACCCTGGTCCGCGAACCCGCGATAGCCCAGCAGCGCCGTCCCGATGTGGCCCGCACCCACGACGCATGCCTTCCAGCGGCGGTCAAGCCCGAGCAACGCGCGGATCTCGTCGCGCAGGTGCTCGACGTGGTAGCCCAGGCCGCGCCGGCCGAACGAACCGAAGCTCGACAGGTCTTTGCGTACCTGCGCCGACGTGATGCCCTCGCGCTCCGCCAGCAGGTGCGAGGAGATCATGCGCTTGCCCTCGGCCGCGACCTCTTCCAGCACGCGGTAGTAATTCGACAGCCGGCGGACCGTGGGTTCGGAGATATGCGACATGCGCCCCTTGCTCGTGAATCTTTTCACAAACAGCGGCCGAGCAAGGGCCGCGGGGTTGCCCCCGCGGCCCGCTCGCATGCGTCTACTCTTCTTGCGGCGCCGCGTCCTCGGCCGGGCTGTCGACCACGCCCTCCGCCACGATCTCCGGCAGCTCGGCGCCGTCGTCGTCCTCGGGCACCACGCGCGTCACGCCACCGACCGTGTCGGGCAGTAGGTTGCCGCCTTCTTCTGATGTGCTCAGGTTCACGAGGCGGACGCCCTGCGTGTTGCGGCCCATGACGCTGATGCCCTTGACCGGCATGCGGATCAGCTGGCCCTGCTTGGTGACGATCATGAGCTCGTCCCCGTCGACGACCTCCTTCACCGCCACGATGTTGCCGTTGCGCTCCGTGGTCTTGATGGTGATGATGCCCTTGCCGCCGCGCTGCTGGACCCGGTACTCGGAGATCTCGCTGCGCTTGCCGTAGCCATGCTCGGTGACCGCGAGCAGCGTCGCCTGGCGTTTCACGCCGACCATGCTCACGACCTCGTCGTCCGCGTCATCGAGCGTCACGGCCTTGTTGCCGTATGCGGTGCGGCCCATGGCGCGCACCTGGTCCTCGTGGAAGCGGATCGCAAGCCCCTTCTTCTTGGCGAGGATGATGTCCTGCGTGCCGTCGGTGATCGTGGCCTCGATCAGCGCGTCGCCCTCTTCCAGCAGCACGGCGTTGATGCCGGCCTTGCGTACGTTGCTATACGCCGACAGCACGGTCTTCTTGATCAGGCCCTTCTTCGTGGCGCACACCAGAAAATGCTGGTCGTCGAACGATTTGACCGCGACCACCGCCTGCACGCGTTCGTCGCGCGCCATGCCCTCGAGGTGATTCACGAGCGGGCGGCCCTTCGCCATGCGGCCGGCCGACTCGATCTCGTGCACCTTGAGCCAGTAACAGCGGCCCTTGTCGGTCAGGAACAGCAGGTAGGCGTGCGTATTGGCGATGAACAGGTGCTCGATGAAGTCGTCTTCCTTCGTGCGTGCGCCGATCACGCCCTTGCCGCCGCGGCGCTGCGCGCGGTAGGCGGAGATCTCCTGACGCTTGATGTAGCCGGCGTGCGAGATCGTGATCACCATGTCCTTCTGCTCGATGGTGTCCTCGTAATTGATCTCGCCCTCATCCGCCACGATCTGCGTCTTGCGGTCGTCGCCGTACTTGTCGCGCAGGCGGCGCACCTCGTCCTGGATGATGTTGAGCATCTTCTTCTCGCTCGCCAGGATCGACTTGAGCTGTTCGATGAGCTTGATGACCTCGAGGTACTCCGCCTGGATCTTGTCGCGCTCGAGCCCGGTCAGCCGCTGCAGCCGCATCTCGAGGATGGCGTTCGCCTGGATCTCGGACAGCTTGAACTGCGCGATCAGGCCCGTGCGTGCCGTCTCGGGGTCCTTCGACTTGCGGATCAGCGCGATCACCTCGTCGAGGTGGTCGAGCGCGATCTTCAGGCCTTCGAGGATATGGGCGCGGCGCTCGGCCTCGGCAAGGTCGAACTCGGTGCGCCGGCGCACCACCACGCGCCGGTGCCGCACGTACTGGTCGAGCAGCGCGCGCAGCGTGAGGATCTGCGGCCGCTGGTCCACCAGCGCCAACATCATGGCGCCGAACGAAGTTTGCAGCGGCGTGTGCACGAACAGCTGGTTCAGCACGACCTTCGGGTTGGCGTCCTTCTTCAACTCGACCACGATGCGCATGCCGTCGCGATCGGACTCGTCGCGCAGGTCGGAGATGCCGGCGACCTTTCCCTCGCGCACCAGCTGCGCGATCTTTTCCAGCAGCGACGTCTTGTTGACCTGGAACGGGATCTCGGTGACGACGAGGCTCATGCGGCCCGCCTTGCCCTCCTCGACCTGCACCTGGGCGCGCATCTTCATGCCGCCGCGCCCGGTCAGGTAGCAGTCGCGGATGCCCTGCGTGCCGTAGATGATGCCGCCGGTCGGGAAGTCGGGCCCCTTGACGATCTTCAGCAGGTCCTCGTCCGGTGTCTCGGGCTTCTCGATGATGGCGATGATGGCGTCGCACACCTCGCGCAGGTTGTGCGGCGGGACCTCGGTGGCCATGCCGACGGCTATACCCGAGCAGCCGTTCACGAGCAGGTTCGGCACGACGCCCGGCAGCACCATCGGCTCCTCGCGCGTCTCGTCGTAATTGGCGCGGAAGTCGACGGTGTTCTTCTCGAGGTCGGCCAGCATCTCCATGGCGAGCGCGGTCAGTCGGGCCTCGGTGTAACGCATCGCGGCCGGTGCGTCACCGTCGATGCTGCCGAAGTTGCCCTGCCCGTCCACGAGCGGGTAGCGCATCACCCAGCTCTGGGCCATGCGCACGAGCGTCGGATACACGACGCCTTCGCCGTGCGGGTGGTAGTTGCCCGACGTGTCGCCGGCGATCTTGGCGCACTTTCGGTACCCCCGCCCCGGGGCGAGGTTCAGGTCATTCATGGCGACCAGGATGCGCCGCTGCGAGGGCTTCAAGCCGTCACGCACGTCCGGGAGTGCGCGCGAGACGATGACCGACATCGAGTAGTTGATGTAGCTGGTCTTCATCTCTTCTTCGATACGCAGATCGACGATCTTCGTCCGGTCGTTCAGTGCCATGGCGTCGTCCTTTTCCCTCATCTCTCTGTCACGCCACGAGCGGCCCGCCTCCTGCGTGCCGCGCAGCGCGCGAGGTTGTCATTCCTTGGGAGTGCCCTGCCAGCGCCACTCGAGTGCTGCGGTGGCCCAACTCGTTGCGCGATCGGGGTCGTTCGCGCGGTGTACCAACTCGCGCCTGTACGCGAGCGTGGTGCCGAACGCGTGGCCGTGCGCGGCCTTCCACAGGAACGTGGCCCCCGTGGACGCCACGACCGCGCTGACCGCGCCGCGGTTATCCCCGCGCTGGTCGATCTCCTGCCTGCCGTAACCGAAGCCGGCGCCCCACAGCAGGCGCACGCGCCGCGAATCACGCAGCCGCGTCTCGGCGCGCCACTCGCCGCCGTACGACCAGCGGTGCGAGGACGCCACCGTGCCGAGCGCGATGCCGGTGTTCGGGTCATGCAGATCGGCGAGCCCGGTGCCAAGGTCGTCCGCGAACAGGCTGACGCCGAATGCGAACCGGCCCTCGACCGGCCAC
>JAYVCN010000274.1:0-5530 GCA_043749875.1 Candidatus Eiseniibacteriota bacterium
GGCGCTGCGCTCCAAGCGCGTCGATCGCATCATCCTCGTGCGGCCCGCGGTCGAGGCTGGCGAGAGCCTGGGCTTCCTGCCCGGCGACATGCAGGAGAAAGTCGACCCGTACCTGCGCCCCATGTATGACGCGCTCGCCGATCTGATGTCCTATGACAAGATGCGCCGCTTCCTCGAGATGGGCGTCATCGAGATCGCGCCGCTCGCGTTCATGCGCGGGCGCACGCTGTCGAACGCGTTCGTGATCCTCGACGAGGCGCAGAACACCACCGTGCGCCAGATGAAGATGTTCCTGACGCGATTGGGACTCAACTCGCGCGCGGTCATCACCGGCGACCTGACCCAGATCGACCTGCGCATGCCCGACACGTCGGGGCTGGTGCGCATCCAGTCCATCCTGGGTCATGTGCAGGACATCAAGTTCGTGTACTTCCACCCGGAGGACGTCGTCCGCCACCGCCTGGTGAAGGACATCATCCACGCGTTCGACGTCTACCACGCACGCGTGGAGCGCCAGCTCGACGACGGCGTGGGCGCGAGCCTCGATCCGCTGGCCGAGAGCCTGCAGAGCGAGATCGCGCAGGAGGCGTCGAAGATGCACGCGCCGCTGCTGCCGGACGAGCATGGGCCGAAACCTGGGGACGGCGGCAGCCAGGGCTGACGCGCCAGCGTCCCCGGCCGCCACGCTCCCGCGCCTCCCGCCATGACCACGCACGACACTGCCTCGCCCGTCCCGGCGCTGCCTGACCGCGCTCGTACGGTGCGCTGGGGGCACCACACCGCGCGGCTCGTCATGGTGGTCGTCCTGCTTGCCGCGGCCGCGCTGCTGCCCACCGGGCAGGGCGTGCTCGAGAAGCTGCGCTACCGCGAAGGCGACATCGCGCGCGAACGCGTGGTCGCGCCCAACGATTTTCGCGTGCAGAAGGACGACGTCACGCTGCGTCGCGAGCAGGAGGAAGCCGCGCTCGCCGTGCCGCCGGTGTACGTGGTGGACCAGCGCGCGCGCACGGACGCGCTCGAACGCTGGTCGGCGTTCCAGGAGCGCGCACTCGCTGTCGTGTCCGACCCCGGCGTGGGCCCGCGCGAGCGCGCCGAGAAGTTGAAGTTGCTCGGCGTGCCGCTCGACGCCGCCGCGGCCGACGCGCTGTCGGCGCCCGGCCGCGCGCGCCGTGCGCTCAGCGAACTGGGCCAGTGGCTGGCCGAAGTGCTCGACGCCGGCGTCGTCGGCGAGAAGCGCGGCGGCTTCATCCTCGGATATCGCAACGTGAGTCTGCGGGAGGGCGACGTCGAGTCGTCGGCGCCGGCGACGCGGTTCGCCGACCGTCGCGAGGCGCTCGACCAGATCCAGCGCCACGCTCGCACGACGTTCGGCGCCGACGCGCGCGGTGTCACGCTGGTGGAAGCGCTCGCCACACCGTTCGTGGTGCCGAGCGTGAGTTACGACCGCGCCGAGACCGAGTGGCGGCGATCAAACGCCAAGACCGCGGTGCCGGACATGGTCGGCATGGTGAAGAAAGATGAGCTGATCGTGGACGCCAATGAGCGCGTGTCGCACGACGCCGTCTTGAAGCTGCGCTCCCTGCGAAACCTCGAAGCCGCCCGGCGCTCGCAGAGCGAGTACCTGTACCCGCCCATCGCGCGCATGCTGCTCATGCTGCTGTTCATCGCCGCGTTCGCGACTTACCTGCGCATGGAGCTGCCGTGGGTGTTCGCGGACAACGGCATGCTGGCCATGTTCACTGTGCTCACGCTGGCCGTGCTCGGCTGTGTCGTGGCGATCGTGCCGGTGGCGGGCCTGTCCGAGTTCGCGGTGCCGCTGGCACTCGCACCGTTGGTCGTGGCGTCACTCATGGAGAAGCGCCCGGCGCTGGTGTTCACGCTCATGCTGTCCGTGCTGGTGATGGCGGTGGCCGAGTTGCGCGCGCCATTTGTTGCGGTGGCCATGATGGGTGGCGTCACCGCGGTGTACTCGGTGCAGCGCCTGCGACATCGCTGGCACTTCGTGCGCGCGTTCTTCGCCATCGCGCTCGCCAACACGGCGGCCATAGTCGCGTGGGACCTGGCGCGCAGCACGCCCATGACCGGCATGCTGCGCGATGGACTGTGGGGCATCCTGTCGGCGCTGTTCGCGACCGCCGTGGCGTTCGGCCTGCTGCCGTTGGTGGAGCAGCTGTTCCGGCTCACCAGCGACATCACGCTGCTCGAGCTGTCCGACCTGAATCGTCCGCTGCTGCGCCGCATGCAGCTCGAGGCGCCGGGCACCTACCACCACAGCATGGTCGTGGGCTCGCTCGCAGAGGCCGCCACCGAGGGAATCGGCGCCAACTCGCTGCTCGCGCGTGTGCAGGCCTATTACCATGACATCGGAAAACTCGCGAAGCCGGAATACTACGCCGAGAACGAACCCGCCAGTTCGCGCTCGCGCCACGAGAAGCTCACCCCCTCGATGAGCGCGCTGGTGGTGAAGTCGCACATCTCAGAGGGGCTCGAGCTCGCCAAGAAAGAACGGCTGCCGCGCGCCGTCAAGAACGCGATTCCCGAGCACCACGGCAGCATGGTCATGGCGTTTTTCTACCATAAGGCACTTGAGGCCGATCCCACGGCGCGGCGTGAGGACTACAGCTACCCGGGCCCGCGGCCGCGCTCCAAGGAGACCGCCGTCCTCATGCTGGCCGACGGCGTCGAGGGCGCCTCGCGCGCACTGGCCGAGCCCACGCCGAGCCGCATCCGCGGCCTCGTGCAGCGCATCATCGAGGAGCGCGTGCGCGACGGGCAGCTGGACGAGTGCAGCCTCACGCTGCAAGAACTGGCGCGCATCCGTGAGTCGTTCATCCCGGTGCTCACCGCCATCTTCCACGTGCGCGTGCCCTATCCCGCCGCGCCGAAGCCGCAGCCCAAGCGCTCCGAGGACGACGCGCGGCGCGATAGCTGAGTGGCGGCGAGCGGCGGCCCGGACAGGACGGCCTCGCTGAGATTCAGGTCAACACGGGTGGGTGGGGAACACTTTGGAGAGCGCCGTGTTCGGCCCCTGAGCCAGCGCCAGGAGGCGCAACCGAGCGGCCCTGCCCCGCAGTCTTCTCCCGATCGCGTCCACACTATGGCGAGGATGCCCCACTCGGGGGCCGGCAATTGACGGGTGTGGACCCGCAATTTCACTTGACGCACTTTCCGGCCTGATCTTTCGCGACTCGCAACGCATTCGGGAGCCGCGCACCAGCACGCGCAGCGCGGACGCCACAGGCGTATCGCCGCCAAATTCCGCAATTTCTCGTCCCCGGTGCGCGTTTCGCGCCCTACGCGCCTGCACGGAAGCCGCGCAGACGCATGTTAGGAATTGAAGCTGCCCCCGCGACTGTCCCTAGCCGCGGAGAATGCCCATGAAATCCTACTCGCGTTCGCAGCTCACCAATGACGGCCTCCTCTCCACCTTCGCCAGCCGCCTCTCGCTTGATCGCAACACCACCGCCGACCTGTTGGCCGATCTCGGCGAAGTGGACGCTCGCAAGCTCTACGCGCCGGCGGGCCATCCATCGATGTTCATGTTCTGTGTGCACGAGCACCACATGTCGGAGGACATGGCATACAAGCGCATCCAGGCGGCGCGAGCAGCGCGGCGGTTCCCCGCCCTCTTCCCCGCGCTGGCGGAGGGTCGACTGCACCTTACCGCCGTCGTCCTGCTGGCGCCGTACTTGAGTCCCGACACCGCCGACGAGCTGATCGCAGCGGCCGCGCACAGGACCAAGGCTCAAATAGAGCTCGGGCTGGCCAAGCGGTTCCCGAAGCCGGACCTGCCGACGCTGGTGCGTGCGATCGCTGCTCCCGCTGCCCGCGAGGCACTGGCCGTGCTGCCGGTGGTCCCATCTATCGTAGCGAATGCAGCAATTCCCATGGAGCCACTGGTTCCGGAACCAGTTGTCCCATCGGTTGCCCCGGATGCGCCGCTGCGCATGGAGCCAGTTTCGTCGCAGGCCGCGTCGCAGGCCGCGTCGCAGACCCGAGTCGTTCCGTCCTCGCCCGGTCGGTTCACGCTTCAGCTCACCATGGGCCAGGTCACGCATGACCTGCTGCGCGAAGCACAGGGGCTGCTCGGTCACGCGGTGCCCTCGGGCGATGTCGAGGCCGTGCTCCAGCGGGCGCTGCGCGGGATGGTCGATGGGCTCAGGAAGCAGAAGTTCGCCGACTGTGTGCGGTCACGCCCGATGCGCGGCAGCACGAACCGCCGCTACATCCCGGCCGAGGTCCAGCGCACGGTCTGGAGGCGCGATGGCGGCCAGTGCACGTTCGTGAGCGATACCGGGCGACGCTGTGAGGAGCGCACTCGCGTGGCAATACGACCACGTGGACCCGGTCGCGCGCGGAGGGCAGTCGACCGCGGACAACCTGCGACTCCGGTGCCGGGCGCACAATCAGTTTGAAGCCGAGTGCACGTTCAGCGCCGAGTTCATGCGAGGGAAGCGTGAGGAAGCTCAGGACAGGGCGGTGCGGGCGAAAGCAGCCGTTCACGCCAAGGCGAATGCTGCGGCGAAGACGAACGCGAAGAGCAACGGCTCGAGCCGCAGCGGAAGCCGCGAGCCAGGCCGAGGTCATCCCGTGGCGAGCAGCCCTGCGTGACGGCAGCGGCGCGGCCGCCTTGCCACGCTGGGCAAGCCACACCGAGTCGGAGGAGCCTTGAGATTCCCGTTGCGCCTCCTGGGACTGCGGTTCATGCTTTGCGCTCGCATTCGCGCCCAGCGCATCGAGCTCGGGAGGTTTCGATATGGCTGTTCGGCCCCCCAATCAGATTCGACAGCTGGTCCTGCTTGTCCTACTGCTCCTCGCCTCGCCCGCCGCCGCCGCCGAAGGCGTGAACCTCGCGTGGAACCACTGCCTGGGTGAAGGCACCGGCGTCCAGAATGTGACCTTCGCGTGCAATACCAATGTCGGTTCGCACGTCATGACCGGGTCCTTCCTCCTCGGCGTGAACATGGCCGACATCATCGGGCTCGAGATCGTCGTGGACCTGGCGTCGGCGAGTGCGCGCTTGCCCTCCTGGTGGACCTTCCAGTACTCCGGGAGTTGCCGGATGATGTCGCTCACGGCGAACTTCGTCCCGGATCCAAGTGACGCGGTCTGCGTGGACTGGGCCCTCGGGCAGGCGGTGGGAGGATTCGCATTCCTCGACTGTGCGAGTGCCGCAGCATGCGGCTCGAGAGGTCCGAACGCCGCCCGCATCAAAGTGGGTGATGCAGTGCCTCAGGAAGCCAGTCAGAACCTGACCGCGGGAACCGAGTATTTCGCGTTCAACCTGTCGATCAACAACGCCAAGACAGTGGGCGCCGGGAGCTGTGAATGCTGCCAGACGCCGGTGTGCATCGTGCTGAACTCCATCGATGTCGTGGGCAAGGGCAACATCGGATCCCGGAAACTCACCACGCCGACGGGGCCCGGTAGCAATTTCATCGCGTGGCAGGGCGGTGGCGTGCCGGTCGTCGGGGCCGCCGTGGGCTGCCCGGCGGCGACGCCCACCCCCTGCCCCAGCACGGCGACCGCG
>JAYVCN010000275.1:0-2951 GCA_043749875.1 Candidatus Eiseniibacteriota bacterium
TGGCGGCTAGGCCGCTCCGCGTGTAGCCGAATTCAGCTGGCTGGCCTTGAGCGCCGCGATCTCGCGCATGACGCCGGCGCCCACGCTCTGGTAGAGCGCGCGCCCCGGTTCGAGTTCGGCGTCCGGACCGGCCAGTTCCCGCCAGGTGCGCGGCGGGCTGAACCACACCCGGACCTTGCCCTTGCGGAACAGCCACTTGCCTGGTTGATTGCTGCCCGAGATGTAGACCGGGACGACACGCGCGTCGGTCGCGACCGCGAGCATGCCGACACCCGGCCGGGCATCGTGCAACTCGCCGTCGCGCGCGCGAGTCCCTTCCGGGAACATGATGAGCGCACGCCCCGCACGGAGAACGTCCATGGCCTTGGTGAGTCCACTCAGGTCCGCAACGCCACGCCGTATCGGGATGGCGTTGAACATGCGAATGAGCGGGCCCAGGACCGGGGTCCGGAACAGTTCCTCCTTGGCGAGGAAGTTCAGTTCGCGAACAGCGGCGGAGCCGACGAGCGGCGGGTCCCAGAACGAGATGTGGTTCGAGGCCACGATCACCGCGCCCTGACGGGGCACGTGCTCGCGTCCGCGGACCTCCCAACCGCTCAGGGCACCCACGAGTCCCCCGAGCAGGAAGCGGCACGTACTATAGTGCAGGCTCACGCTGTCTCCAAGTCGTCACGCCACCCCTACCCTGCCGGCTTCCGCGGGGGCCGGGGACAACGCGGATGCGCCCGGATCACGGCCAGGGCCGCCGCGACCTGATGTTCGATGTCCATGCCGCTCGTATCCACCACGATCGCATCCGGGGCCGGCTTGAGCGGGCTGTCCGCGCGTGAGCGGTCGCGCTCGTCGCGCGACTGCATCTCCGCGCGGACGGCGTCCAGCCGGGCGGTGAGCCCGCGCAGCACCATCTCGGTGAACCGCCGCTGCGCGCGCGTGTCGAGGTCGGCATCGAGATACATCTTCACCTCCGCGTCCGGGAACACGACGGTGCCGAGGTCGCGGCCCTCGCGCACCAGCGGCTCGCGCTCGCGCAGGGTGCGCTGCCACTCGACCAGCAGACGGCGCACGCCGGGGAACGCCGCGATGCGCGACGCACCTTCGCTCACCTCGGCGGTGCGAATCGCCGCGGTGACGTCTTGTCCGTCGAGCAGCACGTGCGGATGCGATGGATCGCCGGAGAACTCGATGCGCGTCTCGCCCGCGAGCTTCGCGGCCGAGCGGTCGTCGAGCGGCACCTCGAGCCGCAACGCTTTCGACGCGAGCGCGCGGTAGTAGGCCCCGGTGTCGAGATAGCGCCAGCCCATCCGCTGCGCGATGGCGCGCGCGGTGGTGCTCTTGCCGGCCGCGGCCGGGCCGTCGATGGTGACGACAAAGCTCACGCGCCGGCTCCCGCCGCGCGTTCGGGCGTGACGCCACCGCCCAGCGCCGCGAGCGTCTCGAAGAAACCCGGGTATGACGTGGGCACGCTGGCGAGGTCGTCGAACCACAGCGGCTCGCGCGTGCGGCAGCCGAGCACGGCGAACGCCATGGCGATGCGATGGTCGTGGTGCGTGGCGATGCGTGCGCCGCCACGCGGCGTGCCACCGGTGACGGCGAGCCCGTCGGGCATCTCTTGCACGGCGATGCCTACCGCGTGCAGGCCCGCGGCGATGCTGGTGATGCGGTCACTCTCCTTCACGCGCAACTCGGAAGCCCCCGCCAGGCGCGACGTGCCACGCGCCGCCGCGGCCACCACTGCCCACGCCGGCGCCTCGTCCACCATGCGCGCGAGCCAGGCCGCGGGCACGTCGAATGCCTGGAGCTCGTCCGGCCCCGTCACGCTGACGTCACCCACGGGCTCGCCAGCGGCGACGTGCTCGTGCGCGATCACGACACCCGCGCCCATCGCGCGCAGCACGTCGAGGAAACCGGTTCGGGTGGGGTTGAGGTTCACGCCCCGCGCGCTGACGCAGGCGCCCGGCTCGGCGGCTGCGGCCGCGAACAGAAACGCCGCGGCCGAGAAGTCCCCGGGTACCCGCACGTCGGTGGCGCGCAGCAACTGGCCACCCCGCACGCGCACGGAGCGCCCGCCATTCGCATGTTCCTCGCACTCGAGCGTCACGCCGAACGCCGGCAGCATGCGTTCGCTGTGATCACGCGCCGGACCGGGCAGCGTGACGCGCGTCCCGCCGCTGGCCGCGAGGCCGGCGAGCAGGATACACGTCCCGACCTGCGCGCTCGCCATGGGGACCGCGTAGTCGATGCCGCGCAGTGCGCCGCCCCGCACGGTGAGCGGTGGCGTGCAGTCGTCACCCTGACCGGACAGCGTCGCGCCCATGCGCAGGAGCGGCTCGGCGATGCGGCGCATGGGACGGCGCGACAGCGAGGCATCGCCGGTAAGTGTCGAGGTGAAGGCGTGCGCGGCGACGATGCCCGCGAGCAGGCGCAGCGTCGTGCCGGAGTTGCCGCAATCGAGGGGCCGTTCGGGAACGCGCAGCGCGCCGCCGGTGCCGGTGAGCTCCCAGCCGTCCGCGGTGCGCTCGAGGCGCGCGCCGAGTGCTGCGGCGGCGGTGGCCGAGCGGGCGCAGTCCTCGCCCGGGTTCGCGCCCGAGATGCGCGTGGTGCCGTCCGCGAGCAGTCCGAACAACAGCGCCCGGTGCGTGATGGACTTGTCGCCCGGGGGCGAGAACTCGCCCGCGAGCGGACGCCGGTGACCGACCCCGACCCGGGGCGCCGCCGTCACGGGTCGGTTCAGCGCTGCGCCCGTCCCGCGCTGCGCTTCGCGACTTTCTTCACGGCGCGCTTCCGCGCGCCGTTGCGCGCGCTGCTCGGGGATGGCGTGGACTGTTTGGCGCTGACCTTGGCGACCAGCTTGCGCGCGGTCGCCTTGCGTGGCACGGACGGCTTGCCGGCGACCTTCGTCGTCGCGGGCACCGCGCGGGCGCCCTTCGCCGGCTGGGCTTCTTTGGGCGCCG
>JAYVCN010000276.1:0-8562 GCA_043749875.1 Candidatus Eiseniibacteriota bacterium
CAGCTATTACAGGGACCTGGAGCAGGTACCGTTTCGTGACCGCGAGGCGAGGAACTTCGACCACCCCGACGCGTTCGACTCCGACCTCATGCGCCAGCACCTGCGCGAACTGCTCGAGGGCCACGACATCGAGCAGCCGGTGTACGACTACTCGCAGCACCGGCGCACGAACGAGACGCGCCGCATCAGCGACCACCTGGTGATCGTGCTCGAGGGCATCCTGATCTTCCACGACCCCGAGCTGCGGGCGCTCATGGACATCAAGCTCTACATCGACGCCGACTCGGACGTGCGCCTGATCCGCCGCCTGCGCCGCGATCTCACGGAGCGCGGCCGCTCGGTGGACACCATCCTGCGCCAGTACGAGGACAGCGTAAGGCCGATGCACCTGCAGTTCGTGGAGCCAAGCAAGCGCTTCGCCGATGTCATCATCCCCGGTGGCGGTCACAACAAGGTCGCCATCGACCTGGTCAAGACCAAGATCCGCGAGCTGCTGCGCGAGCGCGGCGTGGACGTGGCGGCAGCGCTGCCATAGCGGGGCTGGATGCGCGCCGACCCGCGCCGCACCAGGGCCGGCTTTGATGCTCGCCGAGCATAATGTGCCTGTTCGCCTCGGCTGCGTGAACGTTAGGACACCGGAGCGGTGGCCGGGTCTCGGCAGTTGGTCGACTCACCAACCTCTGGGCCTGCCGACCCTCCGGCCATCCGGCAGCTCGTACGGATCAGAGAACTGATGCTGCACGTAACGGCCGGCCCTGATTCGGACCCCTTTCTCGACCAGCGCCCTGAGTTCGAAGCTGATCCGCCGGTAAGGGAACAGGCTGAGCATCCGACTTCCGGGAAATCGGGTGCTTGCGAGGCGCACGGCCGGGGCGAGGTCACTGTCGCCAGTTACGAGCACGACGGCGTCGCACTCGTTCAGCCACAGCAGGTCCAGCAGGCGGACCGCGATCGCCACGTCGGTCTCCTTCTCCTCGTGTCTCACGATCTCCCCGCCGCAATTCGGACACCGCCCGGGCTTGGTCTTGAAATGCCCGAGTTCCACCTCGACGCCCGTGGAACGCAAGCAATCCAGGTACGCCCTGTGCCGCGCCGTCACATTCGGGTCCATCGCTTCGCGATGAGTGGCCAGGGCGGAGAAATAGATCAGGCGGCCGAGCTCGGCCCCTCCCCCAACTTCAGCGAGGTACGACGCGCAGAACGAGCGCAGGTCGAGCCATCGGGTATGGGCACCCCCGAGGGCCACACTCGCCTCCCGAAGCGAGTGGTAGAGATTGAATCCATCCACCAGGAACGCCGTTCGTACCACTCGTGCCTCCGGACAAAAAAAAATCCCCCGGGCCGCAACCCGGGGGTACCAGCAGGCAGGTTCGGCCCGACTGGCGATGACTCAATTATCCTAGGTCATCGGCAGCACTGGGTCAACGATTGAGCCGTGCCGCCCCCGCCCCACCCGCCATTGACGCCTCCCGCGCCGCGCGCGTAGCGTCCCGCGTCCGATGAACGAACCCACCCGCAGCTTCCCCGGCACCGGCTCGATCGAGGTGATCGTCGGCAGCATGTACAGCGGCAAGACGGAGGAACTCATCCGCCGCCTGCGCCGCGCACAGATCGCCCGGCAGCGCGTCGAGATCTTCAAGCCGGCGATCGACGACCGCTATGCGAAGGACGCCATCGTCTCGCACAACGAGGTGCGCATCCCGTCGCGCGCCGTGAAGAAAGCGAGCGACGTGTTGCGGCACGCGCACGAGGCGCAGGTCATCGGCATCGACGAGGGCCAGTTCCTCGGCCCCGGCCTCGTCGAAGTGTGCGAGAAGCTCGCGCGCATGGGCAAGCGGGTCATCGTCGCGGGCCTGGACCAGGATTACCTCGGCCGCCCGTTCGAGCCGATGCCGCAACTGCTCGCGGTCGCGGAATACATCACCAAGACACTCGCCATCTGCGTCGTGTGCGGCGCGCCGGCCAATCGCACGTACCGCAAGGTGCAGCGCGCTGGCCGCGTCGTCGTGGGCGGCGCCGAGATCTACGAAGCGCGCTGCCGGCGCTGCTTCGACCTGGGCCGGCGGGCACGACCCGCGGCCGACACTTCGGGAGATTACGATGCGATACCCCAGCCGACTGCCGTTCGCTCGCGCGCTCGCCGCACTCCTGCTGCTGGCCGCGCTCCTGCTGCTCGCCGCCGCCGGGTGTAGCAAGCCCGCACCGAAAGCCGCTGCCAGCGGCAGCTCGTTTCCCATAGGCCTGGTGTTCGACATCGGCGGCCGCGGCGACAAGAGCTTCAACGATGCCGCCTACGCCGGCCTCGACCGCGCGCAGAAGGAACTCGGCATCACCTACACCACGCTCGAGACCAGTGAAGGTTCCGACCGCGAGGCCCAGTTGCGCCAACTCGCTGCGGGGGACTCGAAATTAGTCTTCGGCGTCGGCTTCCTGTTCAGCGACGACATCAAGACGCTGGCGAGGGAGTTCCCGAACCAGAAATTCGCGTGCATCGACTACACCGTGAGCCCGAACGACACGCTGCCGCCGAACCTGGTGGCGCTCAAGTTCCGTGAGGAGGAGGGTAGCTTCCTGGTGGGCGCGCTCGCCGGGCTGCTGTCCAAGACGGGCAAGGTCGGTTTCGTGGGCGGCATGGAGATCCCGCTCATCCGCAAGTTCCAGGCGGGCTTTGCGGCGGGCGTGAAGGCGGTGAACCCCAGGGCCACGATCATGGTGAAGTACGCGGGCAACACCGGCGCCGCGTTCAAGGACCCCACCAAGGGCAAGGAGCTGGCGCTGGCCGAATACCAGGCGGGCGTCGATATTATTTTTCACGCCTCGGGTTCAACCGGCTTGGGTGTGTTCGAGGCGGCACGCGAGCTGAAGAAGCTCGCGATCGGCGTGGACTCGGACCAGTACGACGAAGCCCCGGGCGTGGTGCTCACCTCGATGGTCAAGCGCGTGGACACCGCCGTGTTCGACACGATCCGTGATCTCAAGAACGGCAAGTGGCAGGGCGGCGTGCGCGAGTTCGGCCTCGGCGACAAGGGCGTGGCCTGGGTGTACGACGACCGCAACAAGGATCGCATTCCCGATGCGGTGAAGGCAAAGGTGGACTCGTTACAGGCGGCCATCGTGGCGGGCCAGATCAAGGTGCCGACCGAACCGTGAGCATGTGGTCCGAGGTGGCCGCCGGCGTGCGCGTGCACACGAGCCGCTGCTACGCCATGAACTCGCTGGTGGCGGAATCCGACGGCCACGCGCTGGTGGTGGACGCGGGCGTGCTGCCGAGCGAGCTGGACGACATCGCAGCCGTGGTGCGCGGCATCACGCCGCGCTTCGAGCGCGTGTCGCTGGCGTTCACGCACCCACACTGGGACCACGTGCTGGGCGCGCCATGGTTTCCGGGCGCCACCACGTTCGCGCACGCCGGCTTCGCCGACGAACTCGAACGCGAGTTCGCGCACGTGAGTGCGAAAGCCGAGAAGTGGCTGATGGCCCGGGGCGAAACGCTGCCGCACCCATTTCGCGCGTTCAGACCGGCGCTGTCCGCGCGCGGAACGACGCGCGTCGAGCTGGGGCCGTTCGAGGTCGTCACCTATGACACGCCCGGCCACAGCGGCTGTCACCTGGCGCTGTGGCTGCCGGCGAAGGGCGTGCTCGTGGCGGGCGACCTGCTCTCGGACATCGAGATCCCGTGGCTCGACGGGCCACCCTGGGTCTACCGTGCAAGCTTGAAGTCGCTGCACTGGCTGTTCGAGCAGGAGGACGTGCGCGTGCTGGTGCCCGGGCACGGGCCGGTGGCGCAGGGGCGCACGAACGGATACCGGCGATTGCTGCGCGATATGGATTACCTCGTCCACCTCGAAGAACGCGTGGGCGCGGCGTGGAAACGCGGGATCTCGCTGGACGAGACGCGCGTGGAATTGGCGCGCATGGACTACCTCGGCAAGGATGCCGGGAACGATGAGATCGCGATGAACGACGTGCACGCCGGGAACGTGGGCTTTGCGTACGCCGCGCTCGCCGACTCGGCCACACCCGGGAGGACCTGATGCACACCGAGACGCTGAACCCTTTCGCCATCGCGCAGCACTTTTTCGAACTGGCTGCCGACCGCTTGAAGATCGACGAGGGCATGCGCGCCATCCTGCGCACCCCCAAGCGCTGCCTCACCGTCAGCATTCCCGTGCGCATGGACAACGGCACCTACAAGGTGTTCATCGGGCATCGCGTGGCGCACAACATGTCGCGTGGCCCCGCCAAGGGCGGCATCCGGTTCCATCCCGACGTGAACCTGGACGAGGTGAAAGCGCTGGCGTCGTGGATGACGTGGAAGTGCGCGTGCCTGGACCTGCCGTTCGGCGGCGGCAAGGGCGGCGTGCAGGTGGACCCGCACGCGCTGTCCAAGGCCGAACTCGAGCGCCTGACGCGGCGCTACACGTGCGAGATCCTGCCGCTGATCGGACCCGACCAGGACATCCCGGCGCCCGACGTGTACACCGACTCGCAGACCATGGCGTGGATCATGGACACGTATTCCATGACCAAGGGCGCGACCACGCTGGGCGTGGTCACCGGCAAACCGGTGGCGCTCGGAGGCTCCAAGGGTCGCGACCGCGCCACGGCGCGCGGCGTGCAGTTCACGCTGCGCGAGGCGTGCGCCGGGCTGAAGATGTCGTTGAAGGGCGCCAAGGTGGCGATCCAGGGCTACGGCAACGCCGGCAGCCACCTGGCCACACTCCTGCATGAGGAGGGCGCGCGCATCGTCGCGGCCTCGGATTCGAAGGGCGGCGTCTACCAGCCGGAAGGACTCGACCCCGCCGCGCTCGCCGCGCACAAGAAGACCAAGGCGAGCCTGCACACGTTCCCCGGCGGCAAGCCCGTGACCAATCAGCAATTGCTCGAGTTGCCCGTCGACATCCTCGTGCCCGCGGCGCTCGAGAACCAGATCACCGGTGAGAACGCCGAGCGCATCCAAGCCAAGATCGTGGCCGAAGCGGCCAACGGCCCGACCACGCCGGAAGCGGACGACATCCTGTTCGCGCGCGGGCGCACCGTGATCCCCGACATCCTCGCCAACGCCGGCGGCGTGACCGTGAGCTACTTCGAGTGGGTGCAGGACTTCAACACGTTCTTCTGGGACGAGGACGAAGTCGACCGCCGGCTCGAGGTATACATGAAGCGCGCGTACACGTCGGTCGCGGAGAAGGCGGCGCAACACAAGTGCAGCCTGCGTGGCGGCGCCTACGTGCTGGCGGTGCAGCGCGTGCTGGACGCCACGCTGGTGCGGGGGATCTTTCCTTAGCGCAACTGGCGCGGGGCACCGGGCGCGCGTAACCTGCCCCGCCCGGAGCCCTCCCTTGATCGAATGATCGAATCCAAAGCCTTCTATCGAAAGATCGAACTCGCCTTCGCCGGCAGCGAACGCGCGACGACACGCGAACGGTTCGCGCTGCGCATCGCGCCGCGCCTGCTCGAGCAGCTGGGCGGGCCACTCGGGCTGGTGGCGGTGCACCTCTATGAACGCCGAGGCGCCAAACTCGTGGCGGCCAAGCGCTGGGGCGAGGGCCACAGCGACCTGCACGAGGAACTCGCGGCTCGGCTGGCGTCGCCGGGTGAGGACGCCATCCGCGAGCTGCCGTGGGTCGGCGACACGGCGAGCGGGCGCGCCGGGGTGTTCGCCGTGGGCGCACTCGATGGCCCGCTCATCGTGGTGTTCCCCTCGCATGCCGACGGCCTGCGCACGGTGCCGACGCGCGCGGAGCTGTTGTCGGCGCTCAACTCCATTGTCTACGCCATCCGCCAGCGTCTCGAGCGCGGCCGGTTGGAGGACATGTTCGAGCAGGCGCGAACCATCCAGCTGTCGCTGCTGCCCGAGGGGCGGCGCGAGTTCGCGGGCTTCGACGTATTCGCTTCGAGCACGCCGGCACAGTCCGTGGGCGGCGACCTCTACGACTACTACGACGTGGATGCCGAGACGCTGGGGATCGCGGTCGCCGACGCCTCGGGCCACGGACTGCCCGCGGCACTGCAAGCCCGCGACGTGGCCACGGGGCTGCGCATGGGCGTCGAGCGCGATCTCAAGATCACGCGCATGATCGAGCGGTTGAACCGCGTCATCCACCAGAGCGGGCTCACCTCGCGCTTCATCTCGCTGTTCTTCGGCGAGCTCGAACGCAACGGCAACCTGAGCTATATCAACGCCGGCCATCCGCCACCGCTGCTGCTGGATTCGCGCGGCGTGCGCGAGCTGATGGTGGGCGGCATGCTGCTGGGCCCCGACCCACAGGCGACTTACAAGATGGGGTTCGTCCACGTGGACCGCGGCGCGAGCCTGGTGGCGTACTCCGACGGCGTGCTCGAGCACGAGGACGCGAGCGGCGAGATGTTCGGGCTCGAACGCCTCGGCGCGTGGCTCAAGGAGTCGGCGAACCTGCCCGCCGAGGAGGCCGTCGCGGGCCTGCTGGCGCGGCTCGGAGAGTACGGCGGCGGCGCGGCGTTCGAGGACGACGTCACCGTGATGCTGGTGCGGCGCACGTGAGCGCGAAGCCGCGGCAGCCAGCGATGCGGCCCGCGGTTCGCACGCCGGGTGCGCGCGCACCCGGGCCTCGCCCGCGCGCGTTTCGCAGCCGGGTCGCGCACGAGCACGTCTGGATAGCAGCGCTGATCCTCGCGCACGTGCTGCTCGCGACGTGGGGTGCGGTGCGCCAGAGCGTCACGTTCGACGAGAACTTCCACCTGCCGAGCGGCATCCTCACCGCCGCGCGCGGCGAGTTCCGTGTGTCGGCGGTCAACCCGCCGCTCGTCAAGGCGCTCGCCGGCGCGGCGGCGCTGGCCGCGGGCGCGCGCGTCCCGAGCAACGCCGCGCTCGGCGCCGGTGAGCAGGGCGAGGTCGGCATCGCGTTCATGCGCGCGAACGCCGACCGCTACCAGCGCATCTTCGTCGCGGGGCGGCTGGTGATCGTGCTGCTGTCCGCGCTGCTGGCACTCGCGGTGTGGCGCTGGGCACGCCGGCTGTGGGGCCCGCGCGGCGCGCTGGTGGCGCTGGGCTTCTACGCGTTCGCCCCCGAGGCGCTCGCGCACGCGGGTGTGGTCACCATGGACCTGCCCACGGCGCTCGGCTTCGTGTGGTCGCTCATGTCGTGGCAGGCGTTCGTGACCAGCGGTCGCTGGCGCGCATGGAGCGCCACGGCACTGGCAGTGGCGTTCACGTTCCTCGTGCGCTTCACCGCCGTGTTCCTGCCGCCGTTGCTGCTGGTGCTCGCGTGCGCGCAACTGGCGCGCAAGCGCGTGCGCGCGCCGCGCCGGGTGTGGCTCGGCTACGCGCTGCTCGCGGTCAGCACGCTCGTGGCGCTGCAGATCGGCTACCTCGGCCACACGACGTTCGATCCGCTGCGCGCGTGGCAGTTCGACTCGCATGTGTTTCAGTCGCTGCGAGAGCGTCTGCCCGACCTGCGCCTGCCGCTGCCCGACTCGTACGTGGCCGGCTTCGATCGCCAGGCGGTGGAGTCGCAGTCGGGCAGCACGCCCAGCTACCTGTTCCGCACGGTGCACCGCGCGGCGCCGCTCGCCTACTTCCCCGTGGCGCTCGCGGCCAAGTGGCCGCTGGGCTTTATTGCCGCGCTCGCGTTGCTCGCGTTGTACGCCGTGCAACGCCGAGCGCGGCTGCTGCGCGCGCTGTGGCCACTGACGCTGGTGCTGCTGTTCCTGTGGATCGGAATGTTCGTGGGCCGGCTGGGTATCGGCATCCGCTACGTGTTCCCGATCGTGCCCGCGCTCGCGGTGCTGCTCGGCGCATTGGCCTCGCAGCGCTCTGGCGATGCGGCGTGGTGGCGGCACGCTGCCGTGGCGTTGGTGGCGGTGCAGGCGATCGAGGCGTGCGCGCACGCGCCGTGGCACCTGTCGTTCTACAACGCGCTCGCTGGCGGGCCCGAGCGGGGCCAGTGGATCGTGAACGATTCCAATATCGACTGGGGTCAGGGCCTGATCGCGCTGCGCGAGGAGCTGGCGCGCCGCGGCATCAAGCGTGTGCACCTCGCCTACCACGGCACCGCGGAGCCGTCCGTCTACGGCATCGACTACATCCCGTTCCGCGGCGGCTCGCCGGGACCCGAGAGTGACTGGATCGCCATCAGCAGCTACTACTTCGTGGGCCTGTCGCAGCGCATGATGCTGCGCGAGGGACGCACAGAGCGGCCGATCCAGCTCGACTTCAAGCCCCTGTGGAACCGCAGGCCCGAGGCCATGCCCGCGGGCTGCATGCTGCTCTATCGGCTGCGCTGAGGCCCTCGCAAAGCATCAATGAATGAAACTCGCCTTGAACCACTGCAGCCCCCACGCCCCCACCAGCACGCCCCAGGCGGTGAGCGCCACGACCAGCGCGCGCGGAGCGCGCAAGGCTCCAAACGACGCGGCCAGCAGTCCCAGCGCAATGCCGTCGAGCGCGAAGCGCTGCCCGAAGTGCACCCAGCCGTCGTTGTAATAGAGCAGGGATGGCACCGAGATCGCGACGAAGCTGGCGAGCGCGAATAGTTCGAGCCGTCCGACTTTCCGTGGCCACAGTGCGAACAACAGGTAGGG
>JAYVCN010000277.1:0-9998 GCA_043749875.1 Candidatus Eiseniibacteriota bacterium
CACCTACACTCTTTCCCTACACGACGCTCTTCGATCTTCACCGCGTGCGTCGCCGACCGCCGCGACGCGGCCTCGCTCGCCGCGGCGTTGCGCGGGCAATGCTACGACTTCACCGCCGACTTCCTCGCGTTCGACGACGGCGATGTCACGCGCCTGCTCGCGGTGAACGGCTTCGCGCCGGGTCGGCTCGTGATGATCTCGAGCGGACAGGTGTACCTGGTCACCGCGGACCCGCGTCCACCGTTTCGCGAGTCCGATGCCGACGCACCGCTGCTGCCCGAGCCAGCGCCCGGCACGCGTGCGCACGACAATTGGGCCTATGGCATGGGCAAGCGCGCGGCCGAGGCCGCGCTCGTGCGCGAAGCATCTGCGCGCGGGTTGCAGCAACTCTCACTGCGGCTCCCCGTCGTGCAGGGCGAAGCCGATGGCCGCAACTCGTGCCGGCTGTGGGCATGGCTCGAACGCATGCGCGACGGCGGTCCCGTGCTGCTGCCCGAATCCGGCGTGCAGCGCGTGCGCTTCGTTTACGCAGATGATGTCGCCGCGGCGCTGGTGGCGCTGGCCGAACGACACGCCTGGCCGGCCCTGCCTGCGCTCAACTTCGCCCAGCCGGACGAATGCACGTTGCGCGAATTCCTCGAGTCCGCAGCCCGGCTGGCCGGCATGCCGGCGCGCTTCGTGCCGGTGGCAGCGGAGGCGCTGGCAGCAGCGGGGCTCGCCGACAGCTGCGCGCCCTACTGGGGTCGCTGGTGTTCGCGCCCCGATGCTTCCCACGCCCTCGTCGAGCTCGGGCTGCGGGCCCGCACGGTGCCCGAGTATCTGCCTGCGGTGGTGGTGGCCCACCTCGCGAATCCGCCCGCCGTTTCGCATCCGGGGTATGCCCGGCGTGCGGAGGAACTCGCGCTCGCGGCGCGGCTCGCGGGCTGACGCCCGACCACCCTGAGCGCCAGCGCCGAGGCCGGACTGGCCCGCGCGCGCCGACATGCCGATGACATCGCGGCACGTCCATGGGCGTGTCGCACGGACCCCACGTGGGGCTCCGCTGGCGCGCCCAGCTGTGAGCTTGACCGGCCCCATAGCGCCGCTTACGCTCGTCGGCCGCTGCTCGCTCGGCCGTGCCGCGCCCAGCACACCCGAATACGTTCCGAATACGTTCCTCGGTAGCTCAATGGTAGAGCATTCGGCTGTTAACCGAAGGGTTGTAGGTTCGAATCCTACCCGAGGAGCCAGCACCCCGGACCCCCGCATCGCTTCTGGGTGCGGGGGTCTCGGCTATGATGCGCGCATGGATGCTCCCCAGCCGGACCCGCACGCGAACCACGGCACACTCGGCGTTGCGGCCAGCCTGCTCGCCGGGCTGGCGGTCGCGGCCGGCGCGTTCGGCGCACACGGCCTGCGTGGGCGCCTCGACCCTGCTGCGCTGATCACGTTCGAGACCGCGGCGCGCTACCAACTGATCCACGCGCTGGCCGCCGCGTTCGCCGCGGACCGCGCCGGCCGGCAAGGTGGCGCGATGGCCGCCCGGGCCGGTGGGGCGTTCGTCGCGGGCATTGCGCTGTTCTGCGGCAGCCTGTATGTGCTGGCACTGGGCGGGCCGCGCATCGCGGGCGCGATCACGCCGCTCGGCGGGCTGGCGTTCATGATCGGCTGGCTGCTGCTGGCGCTGAGCTTCCGCAGGCGCTGAGCGGTAGGCGCCTGCGGGCGGCTCAAGGACGGCCAGCCGCCCGCCCGAGGCTGGGGGGGGCGGCCGGCTGGGGTGCCCCCCCTGCGGGACTACGCTCGGCAAAGTAGTGCCCGCTGCTGCGGCAGAAAATAAGATAATGTCAAGGCAACGCCAACGAATTGCTCTTGAATCGTCAAGCGGGGTTCTGTCAATCTCCCGGCTCCGTCTCGGCCGGGCAGTGCTGCCTGCCTGCCATCCGATTCGAGCCCCCGACATCAACACGTTCATGCGCTTCGCTTCTGCGCGGGCCGCGCGCGGACAGGGGGGCCGGTCGCTGTTCGACCGGCCCTTCGCGTTTCGCACGGAAGCCCGCCCGCGTCGTGCCCGCAGCGCGAACTCCCGCGCGCAATTCGTGTGCGGGTGTGGCAATCTGCGGTGCATGCACACCCTCGCCGGCGGCACGGATGTCCTGGCGCTCGCGCAGCGCGCGCTCAAGCGCGCCCGTTCCCCTGTGCGCGTACTGCCCGCGCGACTCCTGCTCGTGGACATCGAGCACCAGCGCGCGCACCTCCTCGAGCACGGGAAGCTCGTGTTCTCCGCGCCCGTCTCCACCTCGGGGAAGGGCGTCGGCGGCGAGGATGGCTCGAATCGTACGCCGCCCGGCTGGCACCGCATCCACGCCCGGATCGGCGCCGGCGTGGCAACCGGCACGGTATTCGTGAGCCGCGAGCCCACCGGCGAGGTGTGGCAGGGCGAGCCGCGTGCCGACGAGCTGATCCTCACCCGCATCATCACGCTCGAGGGGCTCGAGGCCGGCATCAACCGCGGCCCCGGCTGCGATTCGCTCGAGCGCTACATCTACTTTCACGGCACGAATTCACCCGAGCAGTTGGGCAAGCCCGTGTCGATCGGCTGCATTCGCCTCGGGAACGAGCAGATCGTGACGCTGTTCGACCGCGTGAGCGAGGGCGACCTGGTGGTGATCGTGGAACCGGGTGGCAACGACTTACCAGCACCGCTCGCGAATGCTCGCTTTCATTATGCAGGGGTGGGTGGCAGCGGCATGAGCGCTCTGGCCCAGTTCCAGGCCATGCTCGGCGGGCACGCGAGCGGCAGTGACCGCGGCTTCGACCACGGCGAACGCCCCGAGGCGCGCGTCCAGCTCGAGCGCCTGCACGTGCAGGTGTGGCCGCAGGACGGCAGCGGGCTCGCCGGCGATTGTGGCGCGCTGGTGGTGTCCACCGCGGTCGAGGACAAGGTGCCGGACGTGGCGGCCGCCAAGGCGCGCGCGCTGCCGATCGTGCACCGCTCGGAGATGCTGGCCTACTGGGTGAGCGAGTTCCGCTCGGTGGCAGTGTCGGGCACGAGCGGCAAGTCCAGCACCACGGCGATGGTGTTCGAGATCCTGCGCGGCGCCGGCCGCGACCCTTCCGTGATCACCGGCGGGGACCTGGTGACACTTCAAGAGTCGGGCTACTGGGGCAACGCCTGGGCGGGCAAGGGCCCGCTCGTGGTCGAGGCGGACGAGAGCGATGGCTCGCTCGTGCGCTACCAGCCGGCCGTGTCCGTGTGCCTGAACCTGTCGCGCGACCACAAGAGCGAGGACGAGGTCGCGGCCATGTTCCGCGTCTTGAAGCGCCGCACCCGCGAGACGTTCGTGTGCGGCGAGGAGGGCGTGCCCGCCGATCTGCGCGAGGGCGCGCTGCTGTTCGGCTTCACCGACACCGCCGCGGTGCGCGGCACCGGACTCGAACTGGGTCCGAACTCCACGCGCTTCCGCGTCGACGACGTCGAGTTCACGCTGCCGGTCCCGGGCAAGCACAACGTGGAGAACGCACTCGGCGCCATCGCGGCCTGCCGCGCGCTCGGCGTGAAGCTGTCCGAGATGCCGGCACCGCTGTCGCGGTTCCGGGGCGTGGCGCGGCGATTCCAGTCGCTGGGCAGCGCACGGGGCGTCGAGGTGGTGGACGACTTCGGCCACAACCCTGCCAAGATCGCCGCGTCGCTGGCCACGGCCCGCCTGCGCGGGAAGCGCGTGCTCGCGGTCTACCAGCCGCACGGCTACGGCCCGACGCGCTTCCTGCGCGAGGGCTTCGTGGACACGTTCGCGACCCAGACCGCGCCGCTCGACAAGCTGTGGCTGCTCGAGATCTTCTACGCCGGCGGCACGGCGACGCGGGACTTCTCCGCCGGCGACCTGGTGCGCGACATCGTCGCACGCGGGCGCGACGCGGAGTTCGCGCCGTCGCGCGAGTGGCTGGTGCGCCGCATCGCCGAGGTGGCCGAGCCCGGCGACCTGGTGCTGGTGATGGGCGCGCGTGACCCGTCGCTCACCACGTTCGCGCGCGAGGTGCTGGCGGCGCTGGCTGCGGGGGCATGAGCGCGCTGCTCCTGTTCATCGCGCTGCTCGCGACGTCCTTCGTCCCCGGGGCGGTGCACACGTATCCGCTCCAGGGCTTCGACGGCCGCTGGGTGCTGGATGCCAATCGTAGCGACTTCGGCGGCGAGCAGTCCGCGTTGCGCGCGCGTGAGGACAGCATCATGGGCGTCGAGGCGGAGAAACTTGGCATCAGCAGCTGGTACGTGCGGGCGAGTGGCGATACGACCAGACTCGCCTACGGCTACCGCACCGATGGCGAGGCATCGAACACCGTGGCGGGCCAGCTCGTGCGCACGGCCGGCCGGCACGTCGGCAAGGCGCTCGAGTTCGTCTCCGTGGTGAAGCTCCTGCTGCTCGAGCTCAAGGTGAACGAGCGCTGGTCGCTGGCCGCAGGCGGCGACACGCTGATCATCGAGCGCACATCCCATTCACCGCTCGGCGACAAGCATCAGGTGCTGTATTTCTCGCACCATGATCTGCCGGGCTGGCGCTCGCGGAAACCCTAGCCGCCGAAACGCCTCGCCACGTAGTCGTCGAGCAGCTTCGCGAAGTCCTCGGCGATCGCGTCGCCCTTCAACGTCACCGTGAGCTTCCCGTCCACGAACACGGGCGCGCGCGGGTCCTCGCCGGTTCCCGGCAGCGAGATGCCGATGTCGGCGTGCTTGCTCTCGCCGGGGCCATTCACGACGCAGCCCATCACCGCCACGTTCAGCTCCTCGACGCCGGGGTAGCGTTCGCGCCACACCGCCATGCGCGAGCGGATGTGCTCGGTGACGCGCGTGGCCAGTTCCTGGAAGAACGTGCTGGTGGTGCGCCCGCAGCCGGGGCAGCTCGTGACCTGGGGCGTGAAGTGGCGGAGCCCGAGCGATTGTAATACTTGCTGACAGACCCGCACCTCTTCCGCCCGGTCGCCGCCGGGCGCGGGGGTCAGGCTCGTGCGAATAGTGTCGCCGATGCCCTGATAGAGCAGCACCGCCAGCGCCGCCGTGGAGGCGACGATGCCTTTGGTGGACAGGCCCGCCTCGGTGAGTCCCAGGTGCAGCGGGTAGTCACACGCGCCGGCGAGTGCCTGGTAAACCTGCACCAGGTCGCGCACATCGGACACCTTGGCCGACAGGATGATGGCGTCGTGCGGCTGGCCGCAGCGCTCCGCCAGCTCGGCCGAGCGGAGCGCGCTCTCGCGCATCGCTTCGAGCACGACTTCGCGGTCGGTCAGCGGCTCCGGTCGTTTCGCGTTCGCGTCCATCAGCGCGGTGAGCAGCGCGCGGTCGAGCGAGCCCCAGTTGACGCCGATGCGCACCGGTTTCCCGTTCGCGACCGCCACCTCGATCATGCGGCGGAAGTTGTCGTCGTGCCGCTCGCCCACCCCGACATTCCCGGGATTGATGCGGTACTTGTCGAGCAGCCGCGCGCACTCGGGGAACTCGGAGAGCAGCGTGTGGCCGTTGTAGTGGAAGTCGCCCACGATGGGCACGTTCACGCCGAGGTCGCGCAGGCGCCGCACCACCTCCGGCACCGCGGCAGCCGCCTCGCGCGTGTTGACGGTGACGCGCACCAGCTCGCTGCCGGCGGCGGCGAGTAACGCCGTCTGCTCAGCGGTGGCCGCGGCGTCCGCTGTGTCGGTATTGGTCATGGACTGCACCACGACCGGGTGGGCACCGCCCACGGGCACACCGCCGACCCGGCACACGACGCTCAGGCGTCGCTCGCCGCGGCGCGTGTCCGCGATCTGGATGAGAGGCATGGCGCGAAGCTAGAGGCGGCGAAGGGCCGCGTCAACTGCGGGCGGAAGCGGCATCGGCCGTGCTCGCAAGGCTCAGCGCGGACTCGCGCGCGGGGGGTCTCCTGCGAACACGAAGCCCCCGGCGCGAGGGCGCCGAGGGCTCGTGCGAATCAGCATGCGACGAACGTCGGGTGACGGATTACCAGAGATAGACGTGGAAGCCGAGCGAGGTGAAGTTCTCGCCGGTCGACGAGAAGTTCGTGAACACCCGGTCGTTCGCACCGCTCTTGTCCGTGAGCTGAGTGAACGCGATGCCGTGCGCCGCCGAGACACTGAACTTGTCGGCGAGCATGACCTCGACCTCGAAATCACCCGAGACCGACCACTGGTTGGCCTTCTTGGTGTTGCCGATCACCGCGTCGTCGTCCTTGAGCGATCCGTATTGGAAGCCCGGACGGACGATGAAGTTGACCTTGTCCCACTTCTTGGCGATCCAGGGCATGCCCAGATCGACGAAGTACGTCGAGGCGTTCTTGAAGGTCGGGGCATTCGGGGTCTTGTTCTTGAAGCCGTCGCTCGAGAATCCCACGCCCAGGTCAAAGCCCAACTTGTCCGAGAACCACTCGCGGATCCCGATCGGTGCGACGGTCGAGTGGAAGCCGAGGCCGCCCATCGTTGGGTCGCCGGCAGCCTGAGCCGACATCGCGCCGAACAGCATCGTCACCGCGGCAGCTAGTGTCACAAGCTTCTTCAAATTCAACCTCCTGGAGAGGGGTGGGGGATGCCAACTTCACCTAAACCGGCCCGAGGGCCGGATCGCGGTGGGCGCGGGGTTGAAAGCTCCCGCCCCACCGGTGTCTACGCGCCGGCATCTGCCAGCGTGGGGGTCTGGTCGACCGGATACTCCCGGCCACAAAAACCGCCCGGCACACTAGGGTCCACCCCGAGGGTGGTCAACCTTGGTCACTGCACGCATGGGCAGTTTTCGTACGATTGTTTGGATATCTCGCGTGCAAGCCGCCACGCGGGAGTCGTTTCTCTATAGCCTCTGCCTTGCCCCTCAGGCCGACGTCGAACGGCTCCAGAGCGCGTTCTCGATGGCGTGGCGCTCCGCGGCTGGCGCCAACTCGTGGCCGAGCGTGTCGAGCGCCGCCTGAAGCCGTGCCCGGTGCTCCGCCAGAAGCGCCACGCGCGTCGCATCCTCGGTGTCCGGCCGGCTCGTGGCGACCGCGGCGTGCACCGCGATCGGCTCGGACACGCGCACGTGCACGACGCGCGCCGCCACCGCCACCGGAACGGTGTTGCGGAGCGCGTTCCAGAACCCATGCGTGAGCAGGCTCGAGCGCGTGCGCTTCAACACCTCGGCCACGCGCTCCTGCGCGAGCCGCGGGCGATTGTAGAGCGCGGGATCGAACCCTGCCAGGCGCTGGAGCTCCATGAGCCGGGAGCGGTCGCGCCGCACGCCGTCCGGGTCGGCCGCGGCGCGCTCGCGCATGGCTCTCCGCAGTTGGAACTGGGCGCGCGTGAGGTCGGCATCGAGCGTGCCGTAGCGCGCGGCGAGCAGGCGGCAGAGCTCGGCCAGCACGCTGGCCTGCGCGGAGAAATAGCCGCGTCCGGGCTCCGTCGCGGGGAACTGCGGCGGCGCAAGTTCGAGCCGCTCGCACTGGCGGACGAGCAGGCGGCACATGAGCGCGGCGAAGCGCGCAGCGAGCGGGCCCTCGCTCCGCGGCAGGCCAAGCCCGCGCTCGACGTGCGCGATCTCACGCGTGAGCCGGAGGCTCACATCTCCTATAAACGCCAGCCGCCACGCGATCGGAACGAGCCAGACAGGTCTCGCATCCCCACTTGCGCGCAGCGTCGTCGCGGCGTCCCACGCCATGTCCACGATACCCGGCAGCAGCGGCGAGACACGCTCGCCCTGCCACGTGGCGGTGCCTTCCGGGTGCAGCAGCACACCATGGCCGCGCGCTGCCCACGCCACGGAATACGCCTTCCCGCCGCCGCCGGGGACATTGGCGATGAGATTGTTGGCGAGCCAGAACGCGCGCACCGCCGGCGAGGCATTGACGATCTCGTAGCTCGCCCAGTGCGCCATGAGTGGCGAGACGCGGCGCGAGAGTTCCTTGTCCACCATCCAGTCGGTGAGGAACTCGGGGTGACCGGGACCGAGAAACGCCAACGTGCCCGGGTTGACCGCGGCCTTGAGCCGCGCCAGGTCCGCAGCCGGCAGGTCGACGCGCCGGAGCTTCAAGAGGCCGCCGAGCACGCCGAAGCGGTTCACCACGCCCAGCGCATGGATGAGCCATGGCGCCGGGGAGGGGTCGCGGTATTCGAGCGGCGAGAAGCGGCGTGCGTGCGCGCTTGGCGGGAGGCCGCTGCGGCGGGCTGGGGTGTCGGAGGGCACGCGCGGACGGTAGCGCCGCGCGTCGTGGGCCACCAGCGGGCGAGCCGAGCGTCCGCTATCGATATATCGCCTTCACCTGCGCCCATGACGAACGCCGGACTGGCGTTACCACGTCACAGAACTCAAGGCGAAAGGCCAAGTCTTCTCCCAGGAGCGATCGAGGACCATCTCGCAAGATGCATCCCTCAAAATCACTTCGGAAGGTGTTCCAGAGCGATCCGCCGGAGTAATCATCGTGCGGATCAATCAAGAGATCCGCGTATCCAGTACAGACTTCCTGTATCCAGAAACAATATGGCCCAAGCCTCGGCAATCGCACCGGCGGGTCAAAACTATAGATAATTGGTGTCGCGTGTGAGGTGTCGGCACTGACCACGCTTATCGTCGGGCCTTCGTAGACCACAAGATGAGTATGGGGCCTCCCCGTCGAGTCAACCTCGGTGATCCAGAACTTCAGGCCTGACGGATCCGCTGCCTCAAGCGGAATACGCCAGACTCGCACAGATTGTAAAAGAGTATCCTTCGCAACAAATGTCTGACCCCACGCCATTCCGAGAATGAGTTCGCCGCTGACCGTGCCGGCAGTCGAATCAACCCCGACAACGTTCGCCTGGCACGGTGCAGCCAGCGCTGAGCCCATGCCCGCATAAGCGCAGGCAAGAACAAAGGCGAGAGTCGTCCAGCCGGTCGAGAAGCTAGAATGCCCTGGAAGCCTGCTTGAGCTGTCTGGTTTCATCGTAGGTGGCTTCGCGAGCAATGGGTGGGGAAGCATTGATGGCAGATCCCTATCGGTGTCGAGACGAATTGAGATCAGGGCGTTGGGATGTGCTGATCATCCAGTACGTTACCACGCAGATGGCTTGATTTGCGGAGGCGATTCGATCCCAGATCCATCCGGAGGGATGCACGTGGAAGCTCGTTCTGTGCTCAGGTCCCCCGAGTCACGCCCGCCGCTCGCCGTGGTGCCACTCGCTGCGGTCGCGCTGGCCATTATCGGTGTGCACGTGCTCTGCCTGACACAGTACGGCTGGTTCCGTGATGAGCTCTACTACGCCTCGTGCGCGCGCCGGCTCGCGTGGGGCTACGTCGATCACCCGCCATTCTCGGTCGCGGTGCTGGCACTGGTGCGAGCCGTGTTCGGGAGCGGGCTCGTCGCCCCGCGCTTGGTGGCGGCACTCGTCTCGGCACTGGTGTCTGTGACGGCTGGCGCCATCGCGCGCGAGCTCGGGGGCCGGCGCTACGCGCAGGTGCTGGCCGCGCTGGCGCTCGGACTCGCACCGTTGAGCCTCGCCGTCGGGCACTTCTTCTCGCTCAATGTGTTCGACCTGCTGTTCTGGTCGCTGGCCACGCTGCTCGCGCTGCGCGCGTTCGAGACAGACGCATTGGCCACGTGGGGAGCGGTCGGCGTCACGCTAGGCCTCGGTCTCCTCAACAAGTGGAGCGTGCTGTGGCTGGGCTCCGGGCTCGCGGTGGCGCTGCTGGTGTCGCCGCAGCGGAGGCGGCTGCTCGGGGTAGGCCCGTGGCTGGCTGCCGCGCTCGCCGCGGCCGTGTTCGCGCCCAACCTGATCTGGGAGAAGCTCCATGCCTGGCCGACGCTCGAGTTCATGCACAACGCGCGCACGCAGAAGATGGCGGCGCTCGACCCGCTCAAGTACCTGCTCAACCTGGTGCTGGCCATGGGACCGGGCTGCGCGCCCATCTGGCTCGCGGGACTGTTCGTCGCGTTCGCACGCGCGCGCTGGCGGCCGCTGGCCATCGTGTTCGTGGTGACGCTGGTGATCCTGTTCGCCAGCGGCAGCGCGCGCGTGGAGTACCTCGCACTCGCGAC
>JAYVCN010000278.1:0-15063 GCA_043749875.1 Candidatus Eiseniibacteriota bacterium
GCGGCGTGAGGTCGGCCGCGCGCTGGCCAGCCTGCCGGCGTTCTTCGTGCTGCGCACGGTCAACTCGATGTTCTTCCTCATGGCGGTCTGGAACGAGCTCATCCGCGGCCGCTCGTTGCACGTCTACGAAAAGGGGCACTAGATGATCGTCGGCATCCCGGGCACTGGAATCGGCGGGCTGTTCTACCTCGTGAGAGCGCTGTGGCTGCCCATACGCGGGCTTCGGCGCCGACGACGTGGCCAGTCCGCAAGTTCGTCCAGCGGTCTCCCGCAGGCGGCCATGGCCGTCGGCATCCTGGCCGGCCTGTGGTTGACGGGCGAGTTGCTGGGACTCGCGGTCGCGCACGCGTTCCCGTCGACGGCCGCGCTGGATGCGGGAACCACGACGCACGTGACCAATGTGTTCCGGGTCGCGTCACTGGTCATCGGAGCCGTCACTCTGTGCATGGTGCTCACGACGGTACAGATCGCGCGTGTGGTCGTCCGCCGCGCTCGAGCTGTGACGCGCCCGGGAACACGATGACTCCCCGCTGGGCAAAGGCGTGCACGGCGGTGTGGTTGCTGTGGGCGGCGGGCGGAACGCAGGCGCTCGCCGCGCCGGCAAGCGTGGCGCGAGCCGACTCCGTCTATGCACACGGCCAGCGCGACGACGCACGCCGGCTCTACTCGGCAGCTCTCGCCGAGAACCCGGCCCAGTCACACGCGCTGTTCCGGCTCGCTCAGCTCACTGAGGATCACGCGCAGGCGCTGCAACTCTACCGGCGCTATGTGGCGCTCGAGCCCGAGGATCCCTGGGGCCCGATGGCGGCCGGCGACCTGCTCTCCCGCCTCGGTCGCACCGGGGAGGCTCTTGCCGAGTACGACCGCGCCGCACAGCTCGCTCCGCGCTCGCGCGATGTCGTGGCCGGACGCGCCCGCGTGCTCGACCGGGCCGGACGGCACGACGAGGCCGCCGCCATCTTCGAGCGCTGGATCGCCGTCCACCCCGAGGATGCCGGGATGTGGCAGGAACTCGGCCGACAGTCGCTCAAGGTCGGCAAGCCTCGCCGTGCGACCGAAGCGTTCGAGCAGGCAGTGCATACTGCGCCGGCGCTGGCGAGCGGCAGGCAGCCCGCCGCGGTGCCGAGCCTGCGACTTGCCCGCGCGCTTGCGGCGCCCTCGGTGCAGCCGCTGGTGATGACGAGCCAGGACTCCGATGGCGATCGCACGATCGGCACGGGATTCGCCGCCGATCTCATGATCGCCGATGGCGCCCGACTCGGCGCGCGGGCGATGCACCGGGAGGTCTCGGGCGGCGGAGCGAGCGCCGGCGTGGACGACGCGGGCCTGCAGTTCGCGCTGCGGCCGCGTTCGACGTGGCGCATTGACGGCGGCGCCGGTGCGGTGCGGTTCGATGTGCGCGGCAACCCCAAGCCCGTGGTCCGCTGGACAGGCGAACTGCGCACGCGCTGGCGCGCGCCGCAGAATGGCCCAAGCCTGGAGCTTCGCGCGCAAAGGAACCCGCTCGCCGCGACGCCGGAACTGGTCGGGAACCTCGCCGTGCGTGATGAGGGCCGGCTCGGACTCGAGTTGCCGATCGGCCGGCTCCGGTTGCGCGGGGCGATGAAGGGCACGCTGATCGAGACCGCGATCGACCGCAACTGGCGCCGCGGTGCCGAGGGCGGCATGGCACTACAGATCGTATCGGCGTGGACGCCTTGGCTTCGCTACGAGGTGGGCGGCTACCACGACGCGACGACCTCCGGCTACTTCGCCCCGCGTCGCGCCGAGGGCATCACGCTGGGCTCGACTCTGGAACTCGGCGAGGGTGCACCGTGGCTGCTCGAATTCGACGGCGGTGCCGGCCTGCAGCGTTTCGCCGCGCAGGGTACTGCCATGGGCGTGTGGCGCCCCGGTGCGACGGCCTACGCCTACGCGAGCGGGAGCCTTGGCGCAGGGCGCGAAGTCTGCCTGGAGCTGGAAGCGGAGGACTCGCCGGGACTCTCCACCGCGGCGGCCGCCAGCACGAACTGGCGCTACTCCTCCGCCAGGCTGTCGCTGCGCTGGGCGCTGCGATAGTCGTCGGACGCCGCGACCGGGGGCTTCGATTCGCTCCGGAGCAGACCGGGGGTGGGCAGGACATCCTGGCGGCTGCGCTGTCCAAATCGCCTCCGGCATGCAACGCTGCGGCTCGTGGATCGGACTCGCTGGCCGGCAGGCCGGGCTGCGCCTGCGACGGGTCGCGATGTCGATCGAGGCACGGCCGAAGCAGATGCCAACAGGAGGAGTCTTGCAGAGACGGACAAGTGCGTACGCTTCCCCCGCATCGCCGGACAGTCCGCCGCCAATCACCCTGCGTGCGGAGTGGTGGATGCGAATCGTCATGACGCTGCTGGCCTGTGCCCTGACACTGGGCGGAACTTCCTGTGGCCACGCCGCCGTGGGCTCTCAGGCCGTCGACCCGCAGTTGCGTGCGCGGGTGACCGCGCTGGAGCAGCAGCGCGCCACCGTACACGGCGAAACGCTGCTTCAGCCCAAGGCGGTGTTCGCGTTCTATCATGCGCGCGACTTCCGCGCGGCGTGGCCCTCGGCCACCGAACGGGAAAAGGTCGTCGATGCGATCCGAGGCGTCGAGCGCGACGGCCTCACGCCCGCCGACTACCACCTCGAGGCCCTGCAGTCGCTGCTGCGTGAGCCGGACGGCGCGGCGTCGGCGGATGCGGCGGGCGACCTGGAGCTGCTGCTCACGGACGCGGTCGCGAGCATGCTCGATCACGTCCGCTTCGGGCGCGTCCTGCCGATCACGCTGAACCCGCTATGGAATGTGGATCCCCGCGCGGGCAAACAGCCGCTGGAGACAACTCTGGAGACCATCGCGTCCGCCGCTTCGCCGTCGCAGACGATCGAGGCCGCCAAGCCGCAGCACTTCATCTACAAGGGGCTCGTCGGCGCGCTGGCTCGCTTGCGGGAGATCCAGCAGCAGGACGGTTGGCGCGCCGTTCGCAGCGGCGGAAAGTCCATCCCTCCCGGCACCTCGGATTCGCGTCTGCCGGCGATCCGCGCGCACCTGGCGATGACGGGCGAGCTCGCGAGCCCCGCCACGGCGGACTCGATGCGCTACGACGACGAGTTGCGCAAGGCGGTCGAACTGTTCCAGAGCCGCCATCGTCTCGGTTCTCGCGGCACCATCGATGCCGCCACGATCCAGGCGCTGAACGTGACCGTTTCGGCGCGCATCGAGCAGGTGCGCGCCAACCTCGAGCGCGCGCGCTGGGTGGTGGGCGGGCTCGCGGACGACTTCGTGCTCGTGAATCTTCCCGCCTACAAGGTGTACCTGATCCGCGGCGGCAAGAACGTGTGGGAGACGCGCTCGCAGGTCGGCAAGGACGCGCGCAAGACGCCGACGTTCCGTGCGGACATGCGCACCGTGGTCCTCAACCCGGACTGGAGCGTGCCGCCCACCATCTTCGCCGAGGATGTGCTCGGGGGCTTGCAGAAGGGCGAGAACCTGCTCGCTCGCAAGCATCTCGTGATGCTGGACAAGGACAATCACGAGGTGGATCCGGCGTCGATCGATTGGAAACGGGTCACACCCCAGAACTTCAAGTACACGCTGCGCCAGCCTCCCGGCGAGGACAATGCCCTTGGCCAGGTCAAGTTCCTGTTCCCGAACCCGTATTCGGTCTACCTGCACGACACGCCGCACCGGGAGCTGTTCGCGGCCGACCAGCGCACGTTCAGTTCGGGCTGCATCCGGATCGAGCATCCGCTGGAGCTGGCGGAGATCCTGCTCGCCGGCCAGGACGGCTGGACGCCCGAGAAGATCCAGCAGGTCGTGGCCACCGACGACATGCAGAACGTCACGCTCGAGCATCCGCTGCCCGTGCTGATCGTGTACTGGACCGTGAGCGTCGGCGCGTCGGGGGAGATCCGTTACATGCGCGACGTGTACGGTCTGGATCCGCCACTGATCGCCGCGCTGGACGCTCCGTTGGGACGCCGCTGAGCTGCAGGGCCGCCGGCCCTACAGGATCGTCTTCCCCAGTGCGCTCTGCGCCAGCTCTGCCGCAAGGATGCCGGTCATGTTCTGCGAGTCGAGCACGGGGTTCACCTCGACCAGGTCGAGCGCCACGATGTTCGCGCGATCGGCGAACATCTCCATGGCCAGGTGCGCCTCGCGGTAACTGATGCCGCCCCACACCGGCGTGCCGGTGCCGGGCGCGTCCTCCGGATCCACCACGTCGAGATCGAACGACAGGTGGATGCCCGCGGTGCCGTCGCTGGCACAACGAATGCCCTCGTCGAGCACGTCGCGCATGCCGCGCTCGTCGAGGTCGCGCATGGTGTAGCACGTCACGCCGCTCTTTTTCAGGAACTCGCGCTCACCTGCATCGATGTCGCGGATGCCGATGAGCACGGTGTTGCGCGGCTGCACCTTGGGTGAGCGCCCACCCAGGTGCACCAGCTCGTGGTCGCCGAAGCCCAGGCAGACCGCCAGCGACATACCGTGGATGTTGCCACTCGGCGTGCTCTCGGGCGTGTTGGCGTCGCCGTGCGCGTCGAACCAGATCAGGCCGAGCGTCTCGCCCTTGCGCGCGTGGAAGTTCGTGGAGCCGGCCACCGAGCCGATGGCGATGCTGTGGTCGCCGCCCAGCACCAGCGGCATGCGGCCCTCGGTGAGGCACTTGTCCACGGCTTTCATGAGGTCTTTGCAAGCCGACAGGATGGGCTGCTTATAGCGCATCTTGCCGGTGCCGACCTTCTGCGTCTCGGGGATCATCACGTCCAGGTCGCCGTAGTCCTCGACCTTGTGCCCGAGTTCCTCCAGGCGCTTCTCGAGATCGGCGATGCGGATGGCGGACGGGCCCATGTCGACCCCGCGGCGCCCCGCCCCGAGGTCGATGGGCACGCCGATCACGCCGATGCTGCGCTTCTTCTTTGCCATAGAGGCCCAAGCTAACACCCGGACGGAGACGGCACCAATCCGGGCCAAGTGCCCGGTGCAGAGGACGTTGGGGGTGTTGCGGTCTAGCGCAGCGCACCGCCTAGCCAGCGCACCACGTTGAGCGCGAACTGGCGGTCGTCACTGCCCGGCGCGTTCATACCCATCAGCATTCCGAACGGCCCCGCGCGTTGCGCGCTCAACATCGCCGCCTCGCCCAGCACCATGACGCGGCCGTAGTTGCGGACGAGTCGCGCGAACACCAGTTAATGGCCGGTGGGCAGGCCAGTGCAACGCCCCGTAGCGCGCGCGAGGCCGGGCGCGCGCTGCCGAGCTGGCGCTCAGCCCGCGCTGCGACGCGGCCGATACCCTGAGCACCGTGTGTCCGGTTGGACGCCGGAACCGCGGAGTGACATGTTTCGGCTCGGCATGAATCAGAACCTGCTTCGATGCACGCTGCTCGCCGGGGCCACGCTGCTGATCGTGGGCGCCGCGACTGACGGGACACGCCTGGCACTGCCGTCCACGCCCCCGCGCCCGAACAAGCCCCAGCACGGCGTGCTGTTCACCGACGACTTCACTTCCGGCACGCTCAAGGGGTGGAGTCCGGATCGGCTCGGCGTGTGGTCGGTGACGCACGGCATGCTGCGCGCCGATCTGCCCGACCAGAAGCAGCTGCGCTCGCTCATCTATGCAGGCGATACGGCGTGGACGAACGTCGCCGTGGACGTCGACGTGTGCATGATGCGCGGCGTCGACAAGGGCGTGGTCGTGCGCGTGCAGGGCGAGTCGGGCATGGGCGTGGACCTGCGCGGCGGCAGCTACCAGGACGTGCTCATGTACCAGCGCGAATGGCCCATGGGGCGCGCGAGCGCGACCAATGCCAACGGCACCTGGAACCACCTGCGCGTCGAGGCGCGGGCGGATCGCTTTCGCGTGTTCGTGAACGGCGAGCTCAAGATCGACCGCCCCGACGCGCGCAACGCCCGCAGCTCGGGGCGCATCGCGCTGCCGGCCTACACCGGTGGCGTCGGGCAGTGCACGGTGTATTACGACAACGTGGTCGTGACCTCGCTCGACTGAGTGGGCGTGCGCTGGACGAGGCCGATGGCGTAAGGCAGCGCCGCGACGTCGTCCGCCGAAGAAGGGCACTGCAATCGCGCGACCTTGCGAGTATCGTGTGCGGCTCACTTGCCAAGAAGCCGTCCGCTTGACCGTGCGCCGCCCACGGGAGGTCCCCATGCCGAAGTGCCACCCCCTGCGCCTCGCGATTGGCCTGATGGCACTCGCCGCCGCATCCGCGCAAGCCGGCCCGAATCACACCACCCCGACCGCCACACTGCTCACGCCCCCGGCGAGCCATACCGCCGTGGTGGCGTGGAAGCCGCGCGCGTGGTCGCCATCCGCGCGGAACCTGGCCATGTCGCAGGGCCTGCGCGTCGCCATCGACCCGGTCGACGGCACGCTCAGCATGCCGACCGCTGACCAGATGCAGCAGGACATCGTGCTCGAGAGCAACGCGCCGGTGAGCAGGTTCCGGCGTGCCGATGGCTCGGTGCGCGCCATGCTCGATGATCGCTTCGCCGAGTTCGCCGTGGTCCAGATGGGTGCCGATGGCAAGCCGACATGGACGTGCGTGCATGGAACCCGTGGCGCCGCGCAGTTCATGAAGCACCCGACGGTTCCCGCAGTGCGCGCAGCCGTCGCTCCAGCTCCCGGCACCGAGTGGGAGATGAAGTGACCATGCGCACGATCGTTCGCGCGCTCGCGACGGTATCACTGCTGGCGCTAGTTGCGGTGCCGTCGTTCGCCGCGGTGACGATCACGATCATCAATCTCGACCACGCGGGTGAGGGCTTCAACGACCCGACGCCGGTCGCACCGGTGGGCGGCAACCCCGGGGTCACCGTGGGCCAGCAGCGGCTGCTGTGCTTCCAGCAGGCCGCCAGCATCTGGGGGGCCGCGCTCACGTCGAGCGTGCCGATCCAGATCCAGGCCGAGTTCAACCCGCTCACCTGCACCGCCACCAGCGCGGTGCTGGGTTTGGCAGGGCCGCGGTTCGTGGAGATCAACCAGCCGCTCTTCGAGTTCCAGAACTACTGGTATCCCGAGGCACTGGCCAACAAGGAGGCCGGCGTCGACCTCACGCCGCCGTTCGGCACCGAGAATGGCAGCGACATCGCCGCTCAGTTCAACTCGAACCTCGGCCAGCCGACCTGTCTCTCGGGTTCGGGCTGGTACTACGGCTTCGACCACAACGAGGGCGCGCTCATCGATCTGCTGGCCGTACTGTTGCACGAGTTCGGCCACGGCCTGGGCTTCAGCACCTTCACCAGCGGCTCGACCGGCAATTATCTGAACGGCCCGCCGCTGGCACCGGCGGTGTGGGACAAGTTCCTGTTCGACGAGACCACGGCGCTGCACTGGGACCAGAACACTGCGCCCCAGCGCGCCGCTTCGGCCGTCAACACGAACAACCTGACCTGGGACGGCAACGACACGCGGTTGCAGGCGTCCACGTTCCTCAGCCACTCGCCAGAGGTCGTGGTGCCGTTCGGTTCCGGCAGCCTGCCGGCGAACGCAGCCGCGTTCGGCGCCGCGTTGACGCTGGGCGGGGTCCTGGCTCCGGCGGTGCTCGTGGTGGATCCGACGGTGCCGACGAGTGACGGTTGCGAGACGCCCTATACGAACGCCGGCGCAATGGCGGGCAAGATCGTCGTCATCGATCGTGGCGTGTGTACGTTCGTCATCAAGGCGAAAAACGCTCAGAACGCCGGCGCGATCGGCTGCATCCTGGTGAACAACGTCGCCGGCGCATTTTCGCCGGGCGGTGTGGACCCCACCATCACCCTCCCGGTCGTCGCGATCAGCCAGGCCGACGGGGCGGCGCTCAAGACCGCCATGCTGGGCGGCCCGGTGAGCGTGAACCTGCGCCTGAGCCCGACCGCGATCGCGGGTCTGCATCCGAGCGGCCGCGTGCGCATGTACGCGCCGAACCCGTGGCAGGGCGGTTCGAGCGTGTCGCACTGGGACGTCTCGGCCACGCCCAACCTGCTCATGGAGCCGGCCCTCAATCCCGACCTCACGAGCAACCTCGACCTCACCATCGGTCTGTTCCGCGACATCGGCTGGCTGCCGCACAGCGTGCCGGTCGCCACGCAGCTGGCGCTCGTGAGTTCCGAGATCGTGGCAGGTCACCCGCGGCTGACGTGGTTCTCGGCCGATGGCGCCAACGAGACCATGCGGCTCTATCGCCGCGCGGTGCCCGACGAGTGGAAGGCTGCCGGGAATCTGTACGCTGACGGCTCGGGCATGGTGACGTACGAGGACATGGACGCCGTGCGCGGCCACAGCTACGAGTACAAGATCGGCATCATCACCCCGACCGGCGAACGTCAGCTCGGTCAGGTGTGGGTGGACGTGCCGCTCGAAGCGCAGCTCGCGATCAAGCGACTGAGCGAGCACGCCTCGGGTAACCCGCTCGCGTTCGCGGTCACGCTCAGCGGGGACGGACCTGCGGCGCTCGAGCTGCTGGACGCCTCGGGCCGTCGTCTGGCGCGCCGGGACCTGGGCGCGCTCGGCACCGGCGCGCACCACGTGAACATGGACCCGGCCCCGCGGCCCGGCATCTATTGGGCGCGTGTCTCGCAGGCCGGCAAGACGCTCTCGACCCGGTTCGTGATGCTCCAGTAGCCCCAAGACAAGCGCGGTTTCACACTCGAAGCGATCTTCAGGAACCGGATTGTGGACGGCCGTTGAGACGCTCAGCCCCCATCGAGATGCGGTGCTCCCTTCGATGTGAGGTCGAAGGAAGGTGCCGCGCCGCCAAGGATATCATCCGTCTCACGGAACAGCTGGTGTCGGAACCCCTTAGCGAACTCGGCCGCGAATACGCGCTGGAGCCGTTTTACTTGTGTGTATCGCGTAGTGTCCGGCTTGAGCCGGACCGTGACGAGTCCACGCCCGCCGCAACCTCGTAGTAGACGTCAGTGCGGATCTGGGACGGATCGGTATTCCACTCATTCTGCCAATGCCCGTAGATCTCCCAGTTTGGGCCCGCAAGGTGGTGCGAGTGCGCTGCACACCAGCTGCGAATCGCGGCATGCGCCGCGCCGAGTTGACCGTATGGTCCAAAGTGCGTCACGGATGCGGTGAGGCCCGCCGGCGTGGCGGATCGCACCACGCCGTTTCCCTCCTCGAAGGGCGCGGTCAGTTCAACGCCGACCTCGAGCCGGATACTCCCGTCCCAGTAGACGGCCACGTGGCGTCCGCCGGGCAGGTTGCGCTCGCGAGCAAAGGTCCAGACGAGGCCGCATCCCTCGCGAACGGCTGCGCTGAGCTCCGCGCGCCGCACCGTGCGGCGCACGACCGCAAGCGGGACACTCGGGAGGTAGGCAAGTCGGACATCCAAAGGTGGCATGACTCTTCTCGACTGGCTGACGGCTGGCGTCAACCGGCGGTCGCACGAGGTTCCCTGAGCGGGCTCGCGCCACTCGTATTGGCCCGCTTCGAAAGGAAAGCAGGAAAGGATAGGAGTTTCCTTTCGTTCCCCCCCGCGAGCGTAAGCCCCTCCCGACCTCCCAGCAACGGCCCTCTCCCGCTTGCCTCCGAACATCGAGACGCCAAGCACTTTCACGATGCCCCCCAGTTGCACGAAGCCCGATGCACCCACCGTAGCCGTAGCTCAGGACGCCGGTGACTTGCCGAATCAGCTCGCCTCCCCTGGAACCCTGATGGCAATTGCAAATTCCCTGAACACAAAGCTCGCAACCCAAGCGAGACCGGCCCCATCCGTCGGATGTGGAGTAAATGGTTCCGTGTAGCCGACAGTGCGTCAGTTCCTGGTCGCGATCAGCAGATACGCTGCGAGCTGGCGGCGGTGTAGCGCGCGCGCGAGAAGTGCGACATCCTTCCGCTTCTCGCGTGGGGTCGACGCGAGGAACCCCCCCCGCTAGTGTCGCGCGTTCGCGTCGGCACTCCCTAGCGCCGTCGCTGGTGGAATCGGGTCCCACTCTCGGTGCGTCCACTCCGCCGTCGAGGAGTTCGTGTGGTGCGCCATTCGTTCCAGCCCAGCCGCAGTGGTCAGGAGCGCCGACGCGTGGCCACCGAGCCAGCCGGGCGTGCAAGCGTGGCGGATCGCCAGTTCGCGCGCGATCGACTCTGGCGCCTCGGCATCCTGCTCGCGTTCGCGGTCGCCGCGCACCTCCTGTTCAGCGCACTGGGCTTCAATCTCACCGACGACGGGTTCGTGCTCGCCCAGAGTCGCCGCCTGCTCGCGGGCGAGATCCCACACCGTGACTTCATCTCGATCCGGCCGATCGGCAGCGCGCTCCTCCATGTGGTGGACCTGTGGCTCGGCGGCGAGCGGACGTTCCTCGTGTCACGACTCCTCTACTGGCTCGAGGTCGCCGTCGGGTGCTGGGCGTGGCTCGAGATCACGCTCGAGAGCCTCCCCGTGCGCCTCGGACGCCTGGCGACGCTGCCGTTCGCGGCGATCGCGTTCATGTTCTCCGCCCACACGTTTCCGCCGATGGCCTGGTACACCGTCGACGCGATCCTGTTGGCCTCGCTCGGCTATCTCCTGAGCGGGTCCCACCGTGGCTCCGTGCACACACTCGGTCACGTGTTGGTCGGCGCCGCAGCGATCTGCAAGCAGAACTTCCTCCCGCTCACCCTCGCGTGCGTGCTGCTGCGTGGTCGCGCCCGCCGGCGGAGCGCGTGGCTCGGTGCGCTCGCGGCGCCGCTCGCCTACCTGCTGGTGCTCGGGGCGTTGGGCGCGGGGCCTGCCATGCGTGCCCAGCTGACCGCGGTCACGGGTCTGTTCGACAGCGGCTTGCGGCCCTACGTTCGCGAAGGCTGGTTCGCCGGCGGACTCGTGCTGGGCGGGGTACTCGGTTGGCTCCTGGGCCGGCCGTCCCGCCCGGGCTCGCGCGGCCTGGGCGTGCCTCGCTCCGCGGCCATCGTGCTCGGCTGGGCCGCCGTGACGTTCGCCGGAATCCGGCTCGACGCCGATGCGTTCCACTTCATCCTGAGCGAGGCCTTCCTCGTGCTTGGGCTCGCGGTGGGCGCGCTCGCGCCGCGATTCGCACGCCGCCAGTTCACCCCCGGCCTCCTCGCGGGCGGATTCGCCGTGGCGCTCGGCTGGTGCGCGGCTGTGTCGCTCGGCTATCGCAGTCCCGCGCACGTATGCGGGCCGCTGGTGCTCACGTTCGGGTTCGGGAACCTCGAAGCGATCGAGCCCAAGCGCCGCAGTTCCGCGCTTCGCGTGACGATCGCATGTGCATCGCTCTCGCTGCTGCTGGTGGCGCCGCACTGGTGGTCCGCACGGCGCGACCACATTTATCACGAGGCCACCGCTCCGCTCCTCACGCAGGATCTTGCCGGCGTGCTCCCTGGCGGCTCCGGTATCCGCACCAACGCCAACACCTACGCGATGCTCGCGGACCTGCACGACACCGTGAGCCGATTGCACGGGCGGCGCTACGCGCTCCTCGTGGACGGGCCCGGGTGGTGGGTGTGTGCTGAGCAGCGCAACCCGCTGCCCGCGGATTGGGCGAACAACATGGAGTTGTCCACGGTCGCGCTGCGGTCGCGGTTCGACGAAAGCGTGCTGCGGCAGCGCGGCCAGCTCGCCGTGATCGTCCAGAAAGCGGTAGCGCTGCGCTCAAGCGTCGGCTTTCGCCCCCTCCCGAACGACGATCCGTTCTACGGTGCCGCGCTGTGGGCCAAGCGCACGCTCGAGCCCGAGTCGGAGTCGCGCTACTGGGCGGTGTATCGCTGAGCGTCGTGCCGATCCATCGTCACGACGATCTTTCCCCGAGCATGTCCCTCCGCGAGACGGCGGAACGCTTCGGAGGTCTCGGTCAAACGATGGCGGCTGTCGATGACCGGCGCCCAGTTCTCACGCACGAACAGCGCCAGCACGGCGAGCCGCCATGCCTCGGCGAGCACCGCTGCGTCGTGCGCGGTCTGCGTCACGAAGCTGCCGTCACGTCGGAACCCGCCGTCGGTGACGACCACTTGCAGATGAGGATGCCAATGGGCGAGCGAACCGAAGCTCTGCGCCAGGCTCACAACGCTCGGCATCGCGTCCGACTCGCCCAATCTGGTTGATTCGTCATGGCGAGACGGCGTGGAACGCCGAGGGTCGCATGCAGGGGCACACCGACTCTCCGCTGACCGACCTCGGGGTCATCCAGACCCAAGCGCTCGCGTACCGGCTCCGTGAGACCCCCCGCCCGGATCGTCACGAGCGATCTCAGGCGCGCGTTACAAACCGCGGCCGTCGTCGCGAGGACTTGCGGCAGCGCGATCCAGATCCTGATCTATCGAGTTTTGGCTCTGCCTCTGACAACGGTGCGCCAAATCCGTCTCCACAACGTCGGGCTCGCCACCCTCATCCATCGCGCTGGCGCCTGTTTCTCCGAACGCTCAACGACACATCCCATCTCTCATGGACCTCTTCGGACCGTTTTCCGTTCGAATAGTCGACAAATTTTTTCAGGGGATTGAACTTGGGGTGAGGGGCGTCCCGGACAAGCGCGCGCAACGCGCGTGCGGCGATCCGGGACCCAAGAGAAACCTGACGCGCGGAGCGCGTCTCGATCATGCTTGTTGTAAGAGAGTCTTGCGCTGGGTCCCGGGTCTCGCAGCGCTCGCCCGAGACACGCTAGCGGGCGCTATGTTTTTCGTGTCGCCTTCTTCTTCGCCATCTTTTGCTTCACCTTGCGGCCCCCGGCCTTGATCCCCGCGACCATCCTCATATTGGTGAAGTACGTTTTCATTGGCTCGAAATAGTGCGTCTTCCAGCCGCCGGTTTCGTAACTCGTCTGGCCGTCGGGCACGCCGGAATGCTTGAGCGTCAGCCGCGTGCCGGTCTTCGCCGCGGCCAAGGTCACGGTGACTTGCGAATCCGCATGATCTTTGGAGAATTCGCTGGTGCGCCACGACTGCACAATGCGTTTGCCGGATTTCAATTCGAGATTCTTGCCGGTGATGTAGCCATCCCAGGCCATCGCCTTGCCGCCGAGCTTGGACGACTGCGTGGCCTTGCCGCCGGTCATCGCGCTATGGCCGCGGCTGTCGAGCCAGGTATCGTAAATCTGCTTGGGCGTTGCCGGGATCACGGTCGTCAACGTGAATGTGTAACTCAATGGCTAGCCTCCTTGTACCGGCCAAGCCTAGGCGAATTCATGTGCGCACGAAAGCTCATTCCGCAGGGACAACGCCGCCGCCGCCCACGGTCCTCCGCCGCGAACGCCTGCCCGACGTACGCGCTGAACCCCGAGTGCGGCCACGCGAGCATCGAAGCTGCGGCGTCATCCTCGAGCCAGTCCTCACGCATCAACAGCGCCAGCACGGCGCGCCGCCACGTCCCGGCGAGCACAGCGCGGCTCGCGAGCGGCCGCGGGCGCTGCCCGATGCGGCCGTTCGTATAAGTGCTTGCGCAGTAAGTCCTCAGGGGGATCTCGAAAGTCGCCCTGAACTCCTGCGCGAGATGGATGTATGACTGGGCACTCCCATGAGTCTGCGGGAGGACCTCTTGCACACCGGCCGCGCGCTGCTCATCGCCATTGCCGTCATCACGCCGTTCGGCATCACGCTCCACGAGCAAGGCGACACGCTCGCCACCGTCACGACCGCCGACGGCATGCAGTTCGAGCTCGCCGCCGGCACGGGCGAATACGCCTTCGTCTCGCGGGGTTGCAACGGCCAGGTCACTCGCCGACATCCGGCGGCGTTCCGTGAGGGCGCCATCCGGGTGCAACAGCCAATCGGTCACGAGGGATTCGCGCTCGGTGTGCGCGCCGGAACGGTCCAGGACGACATCGCGGGCGGCGACGGGCTCGTGCCACCCGCGTTGCCCCTGCCGAACGAACCGCAGCCCCCGCGCGACCTCTCGACGAACCGCTACGTGAACCCGTACTTCACTTACGACCACGCGCGCGGCTCGATCGGGGGTGGCTACGTCTGGCACGAGCGCGAGTTCCCCACGGCTGGCGAAGGCGGGCGCGCACTTCCGCGGCGACCGCTCAACCTGCTGAGCGCGCACGTCCGGTTCGGCGGCGAACAGCACTACTTCGAGACGCGCTGGATGAAGGGCATGCCGCTCTATTCCGACGGCGGGATGCTCAACATGGGCGTGGGCGGGCGGCCCATCGGCGGTCCGCTGACGTTCTTAGGTGGTCTCGGCGCGGGTGGGCCCTATGAGGGCGCCGGGCTCGCGCTCCGCTTGGGGTGCGACGTGGGCGACTGGAATGTCAGCTTGCGCTCCCGGCTCGGCAGCTCGGGCGGAGTGAGAGCATCGGGAGTTGCGATCGGCCTGAGCTACGCGAAGAAGAGGACGCTAGGCCCGTGATCGGACCGGAAAACCGCGAACCGAAGCTCTGCGCCAGGCTCACCACGCCCGGCATCGCGTCAGGGTCGTTCGTTCGGAAGGAGCGGCCGTTGTACAATGGCTCCATGGCACCGACGCGCAAGGGCTTGACGACTCGCATCATTCGGCAGGGCCATGCGGCCCCCGAGCGGTCGGACTGGGAAGGTTCCACGCCCGAGGGGAGAATCAACGCGGTCTGGCTGTTGACCAGACTGTGTCTCGAATGGAGCGGGACCGGTGAACCAAGACTTCAGAGATCTGTTTGCCGAATTCAACGCGCAGCGCGTTGAGTTCCTGATTGTCGGGGCGCACGCTCTTGCTGTACATGGACACGTCAGAGCCACCCGCGATCTCGATGTCTGGGTCCGACCCGATCCCGAGAATGCGGAGCGCGTGCTCCGGGCGCTCAAATCATTTGGAGCGCCGACGGCAGAGCTGACGGTCGACGATCTCAGCCGCTCGGGCGTGGTCTTCCAGATCGGTGTTCCGCCCGTTCGGATCGACGTGCTGACCTCCATCTCCGCGGTCGAGTTCCCGGAGGCCTGGAACGCTCGAGTGATGACGCGATTCGTCGATCAGGCGGTGGGAGCGATCTCGCGCGAGCACCTGATTCGCAACAAGCGCGCCTCCGGCCGTACGCAGGATCTCGCGGACCTCGAGTTGCTCGAAGGCTGACCGGCGAGCGACGGCGCTGTCAGCGCACGTGCACGCTGCGTCGCGTGCGCTGGACGCCGTTCGCCTGCATGCGCACGAAGAACATGCCGGC
>JAYVCN010000279.1:0-4234 GCA_043749875.1 Candidatus Eiseniibacteriota bacterium
TGGGACGACGCCGGGCTCGGCACCTACTACTACCGCGTGCGCAGCGTGCGCGCCTCCGATACGTCGGCGTTCTGCCCCGAGGTCATCGGCACCGCCCCGTGCGGGATGACGACCGGCGTGGCAGCGTCCGCCGGTTCCGCACCGGTCGCGGGGCTCGCCGCGGACTTGAACGCCGATGGCCGTGAGGACGCGGTCGTGCTGCGCGGGGGCGACAACACGCTCGGACTCCTGTTCGGACAGGGCACGGGGGCGGTCGGCAACGGCACACTCGCAGCGCCGGTCGCCATGGCGAGCGCGCTCACACCCGGCTGCATCGCCGTCTCGGAGTTGACCGGCGACGGCATCCCCGACCTGTTGGTCGGGGCGCAGGGCGACAACTCACTGCGCCTGCACAGAGGCAATGCCACGGCGGGGGTGCCAAACGGCACGTTCGGCTTCGCTTCCGGGCTCGGCACGCTGCTGGGCACACCGCGTGCGGTCGCGATCGCTGACGTCGACGAGGACGGGATCGACGACATCCTCACCGCCACCGATGCGACCGTGGTGCGGATGCGCGGACTCGGCACGGCCGGCGTGGCGAACGGCACCTTTGGGATCAAACAGTCGACGCCGGTGGGCATGAGCTGCTATGACCTCGCCGTGCACGACTTCGACGCCGACGGCGTGCTGGACCTGGCGGTCAGCGGCGATGGCGGGTTGAGGATCCTGCGCGGCGTCGGCAACAACGGCCGTGGCGACGGCTCGTTCGCGTTACCGACCGCGTACGCGGCCGGCGTGAGCCCCGGCCGCCTCGCGGTGGCCGACTTGAACGCCGACGGCGCGGACGACATCGTGGTGTGCGACCGCGGCGACAGCCTGGTGCGCGTGTTCGTCGGCAACCGCACGGCGGGCGTGCCGAACGGGACTTTTTCGACGGGCGTCGCCTACGGCGCCGGTCCCGCACCGAGCGCGATCACGGTGGTGGACTGGGATCACGACGGACTGCCCGACATCGTGGTGGCGAACAACACGGTCCCGGGTACCGTCAGTGTGCTCACGAGCAAGGGCGACGGCACGCTGGCGCCGCGTTTCTTCGTGCCGACCGGGGGCGACAGCGTGTCGGCGCTCATCACCACCGACTACGACGAGGACGGCTCGCTCGACGTGCTGGCGGTGAACAAGACCAGCGGCAGCTACGAACGCGTCACCACCACCTGCCCCGGTACACTATCTGACGCGGTCACGCTGCTCGCCCCGAACGGCGGCGAGACGTGGGCGACGCAGGAGGAACGCGCGGTCAGCTGGACCAAGGGCGCGGGCGTGCTGAGCGTGGACGTGCAGCTGTCCACCGACAGCGGGGGGCACTGGCGCAACATCGCTCGCGAACTCACTGGCACGAGCTGGAAGTGGTCCGTGGCGAGCGCGACCACCACGCACGCACGGCTGCGTGTCACGGCGCACGGCCTGCCGCAATGGAATGATGCCAGCAACGCCGACTTCACCGTGGTACCCGGCGGCTCGCTTGCGGTCGACGACGGTCCTCCGCGCCTGGCGTTGCTCGGGTGCTGGCCGAACCCGGCCAGCCACGAACTGACCGTGTCGTTCGCGCTGCCGGCCGGCGCTCATGCCACGGGAGGCACGCTCGAGCTGGTGGACCTGCTCGGCCGCCGTGTGGCGGGGCATGATCTGACCGGTTTGGGAGCGGGGTCTCACCAGGTCGCGCTCCTCGAGCACCAGACGCTGCCGCCGGGGGTCTACCTGGTCCGGCTCAAGTGTGGCGCGGATATTCGCCTGAGCAAGGTCGCGGTGGTGCGGTAGGCTTGGGTACGCTTACACTTGGGCTCCCAAGACCGGCCCAGCCAGGCGCCCGCCCCGTCCCCGGCTGCGCGCGCGGGCGAGTTTCGAAACCCACCCCCGAGGCACCCTGCATGCGCATCCTGCCTACTCGCGGTTTCTTGATCCTTGTCGCGCTCGCCACGACGCTCGCGCTCTCCCCACCGCTCGCCCATGCGGCGCCCGTCTTCTCGCGACTCGGCGCCACCGGCGCGCGCATGCTGGCCGCCACCTCGGCGGTGAGCGGACCCGCGTTGCGCCCGAGCGCGGGCGCCACACTCCTACAATTGGACGAGGCCGCCCTCGCCGAGTTCCGCGCCGCGGGCGGCGGCCGGCTCTCGATCCCCGATGCCGATGGCGGCAGCGTGGACCTGGACCTGGAACCGCTCGACATCCTTTCTCCCGGCGCCACGGTGACCTACACCGACGACACTGGCCGCCATGCGTTCCAGCCCGACGTGTCGCTCTATAAAGGACACGTGGCGGGCGAGCCGACGAGCTGGGTGGTGATGTCCATGGGCGCTTCAGGCGTGCTCGGCACGGTCCAGCGCGATGGCGGGCGCTGGACGCTGTCCCCCACGCAGCGCATGGCTACGCACACAGCTGGCGGGTTGGGCGTGCACGCGTTCGCACCCGAGGGCTCGCTGGCCGAGGCCGCAGCACGCTTCGAGTGCGGCATCAATGCCGACAACGAACAGCAATACATCGTCAAGCACCCCGAGCGCGACGGCCAGGAGCAGGACCTGACCGCGACGCCCGAGGCGACCCAGTTGAATGGCCTGCGCTTCGACTTCAGCGTGGCCGTGGACTGCGACTACGAGATCTTCGCCAACAAGTTCGTCGGCGACCTGAACGCCGCGACCTCCTACATCCTGACCGTGCTCGGCACGGTGAACTTGATCTACGAGCGCGACCTCGAGGCCACGCTCAAGTTCCCGTTCGTGAACCTGTGGACCACGGCCGCGGACCCGTACACGCAACCCACCACGAGCACGGAACTGAACGAGTTCCAGTCCTACTTCGGGACCAACATGGGGGGGGTGTCACGCAACGTGGCGCACTTGATCTCCGGCCGCTCACTGGGCGGCGGCATCGCCTACATCGACGCGGTGTGCAGCGGCCCCGGCTACGGTGTCAGCGCCATCGACGCCAAATACGCCTACCCCACCGCCACCACGACGTGGGACGTCGAGGTGGTCGCGCACGAGCTGGGTCACAACTTCGGCTCGTACCACACGCACAGCTGCCAGTGGACGGCGCTGGGGCTGTGGCCAGGTGGCACGCTGGACTCGTGCGTCACCGGCCCCGGGGAGAGCAACTGCGTCACCGCCCCAGCGCACCTGCCCCCCAACAAGGGCACCATCATGAGCTACTGCCACCTGGTCTCCGGAGTTGCGAACGGTATCCGGCTCGACTTCCACCCGGTGTGCGTGTCGCGTATGCGCGGCGTGATGTCGAGCTGCGGCGTGTTCAACACGCTGCCGCCGCGGAACCCCATCGCCACCGTCATCCCCAGCGGCGTGCGGTTGTCGTGGACCGCGGGCGGCAGTTCGGGCGTGCTGCGCACCAGCGTGCTGCGAAGCCGCCTGCCGCTCGATCTGAACCCTAAATACCTCGGGAACACCCCGCTCACCCAGTTCGACACGCCCGGGCTCGGTACTTACTACTACCGCATGCGCTCGGTCCGCAGCGCCGATTCGTCCGCCACCAGCGGTGAATTGAAGGCCACGGTGTGCTCGTTCGCCTCCGCCGCGCCGGTCACCGTCGGCTCGCAGCCCACCGCCGCCGTGAGCGAGGACCTGAACGAGGACGGCATCCAGGACGTGGTGCTGGTCACCAGCGGCGGTAACAACCTGGTGACGTTGCTCGGGCTGGGCACGGGCGGCGTCGGCAACGGCGCGTTCGCGGCACCGGTCAACGTGGCGACCGGCTCGACGCCGGCCTGTCTGGCCATGCTCGACGTGAACGCCGACGGCATCCTCGACGCGATCGTCGGCGCGCAGGCTGACAACACGTTGCAGCTGCACCTCGGGCAGGGCAGTGGCGGCGTCGGCAACGGGATTCTGGGTGCCGCCACACCGCTGGTGACGCTTGCGTTCGCGCCGACGGCCATCGTGGTCGGCGACTTCGACGAGGACGGCATCGCCGACCTGGCGGTGGCGGGCGGCGGCACCTCGCTCGTGACGCTGCGCGGACTCGGGGCGGCGGGTGTCCCCAACGGCACGTTCGACGCTCCGGTCACGGTGAACACGGGCTCGCAGACACGCGGACTGATCGCCTACGATTTCAATGGCGACGGCATCACCGACCTCGCCGCCACCGGCGGCGGCATGCGCATGCTGTTCGGCAACGGCACTTCGGGCAAGGGCGACGGCACGTTCACGCTCGGCCCTTCGTACAGCACCGGTGCGACACCGAATCA